>CAJAFD010000187.1 GCA_903938935.1 uncultured Opitutia bacterium | reverse complement strand
TCATCATGTCTACCGCGACTCCCGCCACGCCCGCTCCCGAATTCGATCTCGGCGCCGAACTGCACGCGCCCGAGCTTTATCAACCCGTGCCGGATACGGCTCATTCGGTTGCGACGTTCGACGACATCGGCCCGCGTGAAATCGCTTTTTACCGCGAACACGGTTATCTGGCCGTGCGTGAAGCGTTCACGCCGGCGGAAGTTTCTGCGGCGCTTACCGGATTAGTGGATTTGATCATGGGGAAAAATCCGGCGTTCAACGGCATCACGTTTGAAGCGGCGGCGAAGACGATTCTGCCGACGCTCAGCGCCGAGCAACGCCAAGACGCGGTGCGCAAGGCGTGGCATTTTGTGAATTTCGAGCCGCGCCTGAAGGCCATTTCGCATCACGCGAAATTGCTGGCCGTCGCCAAAAAACTGATCGGCGACAAGGAACCCGAGATGTTTCAAGACATGGCGCTCGTGAAACCGCCCCGGCTCGGCCGTGAAAAACCGTGGCACCAAGATCACGCTTATTTTGATTATCCGCTCGGTACGCCGGTGTTGGGCGTGTGGATCGCGCTCGATGCGGCGACGATTGAAAACGGTTGCATGCAGCTCTTGCCCGGTCGCCACCGCGAAGGCCCGATCACGCATTTCCAGCGGCGCGATTGGCAGATCTGCGATAATGTCATCATGGGCACGAAGTCCGTCGCGGCGCCGTTGCCGCCCGGTGGTTTGCTGTTGTTTGACGGCTTATTGCCGCACGGCACGCCGCACAATTCCTCAGCGAATCGTCGGCGCGCGCTGCAATTCCATTACGCGCCCGCCGGTATCACCAAGACCACGGCCGAAGAGCGCATGAAGCACTTCGGCAGCGAAGGCAAAAACGTCACCTGCTAAGGCGCGCTCGCGAACGCTCAGCCCTTGATCGCGTCGAGCACGATCGAGGGCGTGAGCAATTCGGGCAAAATCACGGGCGCGGTTTTACCGGGCTGCCAGATGACGTTAAACGGGACGGCGCTGCGTTGATATTTCGCGAGCTCGGCGGTGATGGCTGGGTCTTTGTTGGTCCAGTCGGCGCGCAGGGTGACGATTTTTTTCGCAGCAAAAGCGCGGAGGACGGCGTCGGAGTGGAAGACGATTTTCTTATTCGTCTGGCACGTGGCGCACCAACGCGCGGTGAAATCGACGTAGATGGTTTTCCCCTCGGCGCGGAGTTGCGCGACGGTTTCGGGGCTCCATTTTTCCCAGACGACTTCGGGCGCGCCGGCGGCTTGGGCAGCGGCGGTTTTCGAAGCGATGTCTTCGGGCCAGCCCGTCCACACGCCGACGGCGAACACGAGCGCGGCGGTGACGGTGCCGAAGCGGACTTTGGCGGGCTTGGTGCCGGGGGCGTTGTAGCGGCCATAGAACCACACGCCGAGCGCGATGAGCACGAGACCGAAGAGCGCCATAAGGGAACCGTTTTCCGTCGTCTGGCCGGCGAGCACCCAGGTGAGGTAGGCAACCGTCGCGTAGAGCGGAAACGCCATGAATTGCTTAAACGTTTCCATCCACGCGCCGGGGCGGGGCAAGATTTTCACGGCGGCGGGAAAAATCGATAACAGCAAATACGGACCGGCGAGACCGATCGCGATGGCGGTGAATACCGCGAAGGATTCAACCGTGCTCAACGTCAGCGCGGCGCCGAGCGCGGGCGCGAGAAATGGCGCGCTGCACGGCGTCGCCACCACGGTCGCGAGCACGCCCGTGAAAAAAGATCCGGCGAAACCCGACTTCATCTGGAGATCGGAGCCGACGCCGGTGGCGCTGAGGCCGAACTCAAAGACGCCGCTCATATTCATCGCGAAGATCAACATCACGGCCGCGAGGGCGAAGACGAAGAGCGGGGATTGCAGTTGGAAACCCCAGCCGAGTTGGTCGCCACCCGCGCGGAGCACGGCGAGCACCACCGCGAGCGTCCAGAATGAGAGCAGCACGCCGAGCGCGAAAACGAGACCGTGCAAAATAACCTTTTTCTTGTCCTGGCCGGCTTGGTTGACGAAGCCGAGGATCTTGATCCCGAGCACGGGGAAGACGCAGGGCATGAGGTTCAAAATCAGCCCGCCGACGAACGCGAGAAACAGCGTGCCGAGCAGTGAAACCGGCGCAGCCGGCGCGGCGGCTGGCGCGCCAGCGGTGGTTGCGCCGGTGGTGGTGACGAGTGGTGCGGCCGGCGCGCTCGCGTTGGTTTTGACGGGAGCTGGAGCGGCGGCGGTGAAGGCGAGATCCACGCGCAGGCCGGGGAGCGAGCCGTCGGCGCGCCAACCGTTGCTGCTCGTGAGCACGCCGGCGAGTTTGGCGGTGTCTTTGGGCGCGTCGGGGGAAATCGGCAACGTGAGGACGTAGCTGCCGTTGGCGGCGGCGGTGACGATTTGCGGGAGTTCGTAGGCGACGAAGTTGTCGTCGGCGAAGAAGCGGAGGTCTGACGGCGTCGCGGCGGGGTTTGCGCTGGTGGGCGTGACGGTGAGGGTGACGTTTTTGGCGTCGCGGGTGGCGGAAAGTTTCCACGCGGACTCGGCGCGGGGCAGGTTGGCGACGACGGCGGAGAGGCGGGCGCCGAAGGCGGGATCAGGCGCGGCGCTCGCGGCGACCGGCAGCGTGAGACTGACTTTGGCGTCGCCGGGCATGCAGACGTCTTCACACATCAGCCACTCGGCGGCGGCTTTGAGCGTGACGCTCGCGCCGGGCGCGAGATCGGCGGGCGGCGTCAAGGTGACCGGCAGGAGCAAATCGCCTTCGTAGCCGTTGCCGACGATCGTACCGGTGCGGTCCTTGAGGGCTTTGGGCGCGGGCCATTGAATCTCGCTGGCTTTCCAGCCGGGCGGGAGCGTCCACGCGATCGTGGTGACGAGGCCGGTGCCTGGGTTGAGCCAATACGTGTGCCAATGTTCGTCGTGGACGAAGCGGAGGGCGACTTGCACGGGTTTGCCGGGGACGATGGCGGTCTCAGCGGCGACGAGAGAAGCTTTGACGTGCGCGCGCGCCGTGAGGGGCAGCAACGCGGTGAGGCCGAGCGCGAAGAGGGCAAAGAGCGGGAAACGGGCGAGTCGCATAACGGGAAGTTGGAGGAGAGGAACCGAGTAAGCAAACCGGACAACAGGTGAAACGTGGAATGTGTTCGCGCGGCGACGGTTTAGTTCCGTCGGGCGAACTCAGTGCGCGAAAAGTTTGGTCGAGTAATAACGCTCGGCGCGGTCGCACAGGATGGTGACGACGCGGGATTCGGGGCCCATCTCGACGGCGGTGCGGAGGGCGGCGATGATATTGGCGCCGCTGGAGGTGCCGACGAGCAGGCCGAACTCACGGCTGAGGCGGCGCGTCATAGCGATGGCGTCGGCGCTGGAGACTTTGATCGCGCCGTCGAGTTGGGCGTGGCGCAGGAGCGGCGGGACGTAGCCGCCGGCGACGCCTTCGATGGAATGGCAGCACGGCATCTCGCCAGAAAGCATGGCGGCCTCGGCCGGTTCCATGGCGAGGATGCGGACCTTGGGATTGGCCGCGCGGAGGGCGCGGCCGCAGCCGGTGAGCGTGCCGCCCGTACCGTAGCCCGCGACAAACGCATCCACGCGGCCCTCCATCTGGCTGAGAATCTCGCGGCCGGTGAACTCTTCGTGGTCGCGGGCGTTGATGGGGTTTTCGAATTGGCGCGGAAGAAAAATGTTGGGATCACGCCCAGCCATTTCCAGCGAGAGCTCGATGCCGGTGGCGTAGCCGTTGGTGGGTTTAAACAATTCCACTTCGCCGCCAAATTGCCGGATGAGGTGCCGACGCTCGATGCTGGCCGATTCGCTCATGAGGATGTGCACGCGGTAGCCCAAGGCCGCGCCGACCATGGCGAGGGAGATGCCGGTGTTGCCGCTCGTGCATTCGAGGATGATGGATTTCTCGTGCAACACCCCGCGCTGGACGGCGTCCTCGATGATGCACAATGCGAGACGGTCTTTGATGGAGCCGGACGGGTTGAGGAATTCGGCCTTGGCGTAGAGGGTGCGATCCGCCTCGGGAAAATGCAGCGGAATGAGCGCGGTGTGGCCGATCAACGAAAGCACCGGCGGACGGGAACGAGCGGGCGTAACCATGGAAGTAAAATTGAGCCTAGGGCGGAAACCCGCGTTTGGCGATGAGGCAGGTAAATAAAAACGCCCGCCCCAAAAATGGGCGGGCGCGCGAACGTGAGGTTAAAGCGCTTTATTTTTTCGGGGCGACGACGGGCTTGATGGTCGAGCCGGCGGGGTAGAAGCGCTTGGGCTGATCGGCAGGGGCGACTTTCACGCCGGCGATCATGAGCAAGTTGGCCAGCGCGTCGTGGGCGTTGGGGCCGTAGCCGGAGTAGAAGCCGACGAATTTGCCCTCGGCGTTGATCACGAGCGTTGTGGGCAACGGCGTGACGGCGCCGCGCGTGAGCTGCATCATGACGGTTTTGGTCATGGCATCTTTGTCGCCGCTCGCGGGCTTGCCGATCGGATCGAAGACGGTGGGAAACGTGTACTTCGTGTGGTTGGCGACGACCCACTTGTCGTAGGCTTCGCGGGTGTCGAATGCACACACGCCGAGGACCACGACGTTTTGGTCGGCGTAGCGGCGCGACATCTCTTCGTAGTGTGGCATCGCTTGTTGGCAGGGGCCGCACCAGGTGGCCCAGAAATCGAGGACCACGGTTTTGCCTTTGGCGAAGTCGGAAAATTTTCCTTCGGCGCCGGTGGAGGTGATGACTTTGAAGTCGGGCAACACGTCGCCGGCTTTGAGTTTGCCGTAAGCTTCACGGAAAGGCGCGGGAGGATTTTTCGCTTTTTCGGCGGCGGCAGCGGCGGCGACTTTGGCTTTTTCGGCGGCGGCCGCGACGATGGCGGCGTCGACTTTGATGCCGGCGACGGCGAGAGCGGCTTCGGTGCGGGGATCGGTGGCGCCGCCGTTGCCGACGATCACTCCGACGATTTTGCCGTCACGGCCGATGACGAACTGCGTGGGAATGCCCGTGACGCCGTAAAGCTTGCTCGCGGCGCGGTCGGCGAAGGTGGCGGAGTCGCGTTCGTTGGGGTCCCAAGCGAAAACGAGGTCGGGATATTTCGGCTGGTTGGCGGGAATCCACTCTTTAAATTTGGCGATGGTGTCGCTGGTGCCGGAGGCGAGGACGACGACGCCTTGGTCTTTGTATTTGGCGGCGAGGGCTTGGGTGTGCGGGAAGGAGGCGATGCAGGGGCCGCACCACGTGGCCCAGAAATCGAGGATGATGACCTTGCCTTGATAATCGGCGAGGCGGACATCGGCGCCTGCGAGGTTTTTCATGGTGAAGTCGGGGGCGATGACTCCAGCGGTGAGGGTGGCGGGCGCGGCGGCGGCGTGTGCGGCCGGGAGAGTCAACCCGCTGGCGGCAACGAGGCCGGCGCAGGCGAAGAGCGAACGGAGGAAGGTGCGTTTCATGGAGATTTGATTTTTAGAAAAAAAGTAGCCCGCGCGAGCCGGCGCGGGCTAGGGTGAAGTTGGCGGAGTTGAGAAGACGCGGCAAACGCGGATGGAGCTGAGTTGATCAGCGCATGGCGTCGCGGTTGGCTTGATCGAGTTTGGCTTTGGCGAGGATCTCGGGCGCGACCTTGACGCCGGCTTGGGCGAGGGCGGCTTCGAGGAGGACTTCGCCCTTGAGGTAGCCGGTGCAGAGGGCGGCGATCTTGCCGTCGCGGCCGATGATGAATTGCTGCGGGATGCCGCCGACGCCGTAGAGTTTATGCGACGCGCGATCGGAGCCGCGTTCCTGCGGGTCGTGCGAGAAAAGCAACTCAGGATAGGTGGCTTGGTTTTTCTTCACCCAGGCTTCGAAGGCGGCGCGGGTGTCGCTCGTGCACGAGGCGAGCACGACGACGCCTTGGTCTTTGTAGTGAGCCGCGACTTCGTTGGTGTGCGGCATCGAGGAGATGCAAGGGCCGCACCAGGTCGCCCAGAAATCGAGGATGACGATCTTGCCGCGGAAGTCGGAGAGTTTCACGGCTTTGCCGTTGAGATCGGTGGCGGGGAAATCGGGGGCCGCCGCGCCGACTTTGATCATTTCCACTTTCGCTTCGGGAACCGGAGGTTTGGTCTCTGCGGCGGTCCAGACTTTTTTCGGCATGTCGTCGGCCGCGAGTTTGACGCCGGCGCGGAGGAGAAGGTTGCTGATGCCCTCGGTGACATGGGCGCCGCCACCGACGACGATGCCGACCATGTTGCCTTTGGCGTCGATGACGTAGGCGTGGGGGACGGGCGCCATGGCGCCGCCGGTGAAGACGAGTGGGGCGACTTTTTTCATGTGCTCACGTTGAAGGGTGCCGAATGCCTTCTTTTCTTCGGGAGTCATCTCGTTGAAATCTTTCGTGGGCTGCGGGCCCTTGCCCGCGGGGTCGAAGTACACGGGGAAGCTGAATTTGCCGGCGTTCTTCTCGCGCCATTGGTCGAAATCCTCGCGCGTGCTGTAGGCGGAGAGGGCGACGACCGCGACGCCTTGGCCGGCATACTTGCGCGCCAGGTTCTCGTATAAGGCCAAGCCGTCAGCGTACAGGCCGCCGCCGGAGCTGATGGAGAAAATGGCGATCTTGCCCTTGATGATTTCAGTCAGATTTACCGATTGGCCGTCGACGGTCTGCAGCGTGACGTTGGGCACGGGCTGGCCGGCAACGAGCTTGGCGAAATTTTCCATGAACGGGGCCCGCGGGGGCGCCGAAGCTGCCGCCTTGGCGGCCGCGGCTTCATCCGCGGCGGCTTTCACGAGCGCGGCTTTGCCCGCGGTGGCGGTGGCTTCGTCGACCTTCACGCCGGCGAGGGCGAGGGCGCCTTCGGTGCGGGTGTCCGTGTCGCCGCCGTTGCCGACGATGCTGGCGACGATCTTGCCGTCGCGTCCGATGACAAACTGCGTGGGAATGCCCGAGACGCCGTAGAGGCTGGACGAGGCGCGTTTATCGAAGGTGTCGGAACCGCGCTCGTTGGGGTCGAAGACGAAGCGCATATCGGCATACTTCGGCTGGTTGACGGGAATCCATTTTTTAAAGGCGGCGATCGTGTCGCTCGTGCCGGAGGCGAGAACGATCACGTCTTGATCCTTGTATTTCGCTGCTAGTTTTTGCGTGTGTGGGAACGACGCGATGCACGGCCCGCACCACGTGGCCCAGAAGTCGAGGATGACGACCTTGCCCTTGAAATCAGCGAGGCGGACTTCCTT
>CAJAFD010000186.1 GCA_903938935.1 uncultured Opitutia bacterium | reverse complement strand
TCCTCGCTAGCAACCGCATTTTCGCCATCGCCGGCCTCGATCTAGGTCAACTCGGCCAATCGGAAAATCCGGAGCCCCAACACCGCATCGCCGGCCTCGGCATCATCCGCGCCTGCCAGAAAAACGATAACGGCACCTCCAACCTGCTCCTCCAAGGACTCTGCCGCGCCGAGATCGATTCCATCGTCAGCGACGAACCCTACCGCCGCATCCGCATCCGCGCCCTCTCCAGCGAACCCGGCGCTACCATCGACGAAAACGAACGTCTCCGCGCCGAACTCGCCCGCTTGATTAAAATAAAACTCAAGCTCGCCGCCACCCAAGCCAGCGACCTCACCCGCTTTCTCAAAACCGTCGCCGATCCCGAGGCCTTCGTAGATATCGCCGCCTTCAACCTCTGCGAAAATCCGGCGCTCAAGCAAAAGTTACTCGAAACCCTCGACGTCCACCGCCGTTTCCAACTCTTCAACCGCGAACTCCGTCGCGACATCGAGCAGATCAAGCTCCGGCGCAAACTCCAAGGCGGCCTCGCCGACGAACACATCGCCGATAATTAAAAAGGCCTCTCCCGCCTACCGCGAAATGGAGCCGACAATCGGACTCGAACCGATGACCTGCTCATTACGAATGAGCTGCTCTACCAACTGAGCTATGTCGGCGCTTTTGAAATGGCGCAGGACCCACGTCGCGAAGAGCGGAAGAAACTCGCCACCCCTGCAAGGGCAAGCCTCATTTTCCCGCCGTGCCGCCGCTCGACGCCCAACTTTTCGATTATACCCTGCCCGAACACCTCGTCGCGCAGACCCCCGCCGCACGGCGTGACCAGTCCCGTCTGCTCGTCGTCGACCGCGCCACCCGCAGCGTTTCGCATCACACCTTCGCCGATCTGCCCCGCTTCCTGCGCGCCGGCGACACGCTGTTTCGCAACAACGCCGCCGTCCTCCCCGCCCGCCTCCGCGCACGTCGCCCCACGGGCGGCCAAGTCGAGTGCTTCCTGCTCCGTCCCTCCGAAACTCACCCCGGTCAAACCTGGCGTTGCCTCATCAAACCCGGGAAAAAACTTCCGGTCGGCGCCACGTTTGCCGAAGCCACGGGCGCCTTCCACGCCGAGATCGTCGCCCGCGAGCCCGATGGCTCCGCCTACGTGCGCTTCCACACCCTCGGCGACGAACCTGTCACCACCCTCGCCAATCGCGTAGGGGAAATCCCACTACCGCCCTACATTCTGCGTCCGGATGCTGCGACCCGTCATCAACCGCACGCCGCCGCGCTCAACCCCGACCGCGCCCGCTACCAAACGGTTTACGCCAACCCCGCCCGCCAAGTCGCCGTCGCCGCGCCCACCGCCGGCCTGCATTTCACGCCCGAGCTTCTCGCCACGCTCTCGACCCAAGGCATCCACTACGCCGATCTCACTCTGCACGTAGGCCTCGGCACGTTTAAGCCCATCACCACCGCAACCATCGAGGAGCACGCGATTCACCGCGAACTCTACGAAATTCCCGTGGCCGCCCAACGCGCGTTGTTTCCGCCGTTGCCCGGTCGCCGGATCGCCGTGGGCACGACCTCGGTCCGCACCGTCGAAGACTTTCTCGCCCACCACGCCGCGCCGCTCGATCACCCGCATCTCGCCGAGGCCGACATTTTTATTTATCCCCCGCGCACCTTCCGCGGGATCGACGCGTTGATCACCAATTTCCATCAACCGCGTTCCACGCTGCTTTGCCTCGTCTCCGCGTTTCTCACCCCCGGCTCCACCGAGGGCATCCCGTGGCTGCGCACGATCTATGCTGAAGCGATAGCTCGTGACTACCGCTTCTTCAGCTACGGCGATGCGATGCTGATCCTGTGACCGGGCTGCGAAAATGCCCTACCCACTTGCTTTGACATCGAATTAAGCTAGATCGCCCTGCGCCCATGCCGCCCCTCAAACGCCTGCTCCTCGTATCCGTCCTCGCCGTGCTTGCCGCCACTGCCAGCTACTGGGCGGCGAAGGGCGCCCACACTGGGTGGAGCCAAAACCGCGTGCCCGTGTCGAAGACCGACGAAGTCACCGGCATCGTTTTCACCGCTTACGAGGACCGCTTTGTGCCCGGAATCGAGGTCCTCGGCGCCGGCGGGCTCGCCGCCACCTGCCTTTTGGTCGCCGCCATTTTTGTCCGTTCCAAAAAACTGTCATCTCCCAACTCATGAAAAAACACATCCTCACCGTTATTCTGTCCGCCAGCCTCGCCTCCGTCGCCCAAGCCGCGCCGACCGCCTTCGACTTCAAGGACCCGAAGGGCGTCAACGCGATCCAGTTCTCCCTCGACTCTATGCTTGAGCCCATCGCCGGCACCGCCGGCGGCGTCGCGGGCACCGTCACCTTCGATCCCGCCGCGCCGGGCGCCACCCATGGCAAGATCGTCATCGCCGCCAAATCGCTCGTGGTTCCCAACGCCACCATGAACGAGCACCTCGTCAGCCCCGTCTGGCTCGACGTCGCCACGAACCCCGAGATTGTTTTCGAACTCGTCAAGCTCGAGGGCGCCACCACCGCCGGCAACGTCACCTCCGCTACCGCCACCGGCAAATTCACCCTCAAGGGCGTGACCAAAGAGATCAAGGTCCCCGTCAAGCTCACCTACCTCGCCGATGCCTTCGGCAAGCGCATCAACAAGCCCGAAGTGAAGGGCGACCTGCTCGTCATCCGCGGCGAGTTCACCGTCAACCGCGGCGAATATGGCATCCAGCCCGGTAAGAACGAAGACAAGGTGAACACCGAGGTGAAGATCTCCCTCGCCATCGTCGGCAGCGCTCCCAAAGCCTGACCACCCCGGTCCCGCGCCGCGACCGCTCCGTCGCCCGCGCCCCGATCTCGGGACGGCCCCTCAAGGCCGTCCTTTCTTTTTGCCCATATCGCCGCCACGCTCCCGCCTCAACTGCCCATGACGCCCGACGACCTCCAGACCCTCATCGAAGACGCCACCGCCGACTACGCCCTCGGCGACACCGACCGCGCCCTCGCCCAACTCGCCCGCGCCACCGCCGCCGCCCCCGACTCTTTTGAAGCCTGGCACGCCCTCGCCGAGGTGAATTTTTCCCTGCGCCACCTCGATGCCGCCCTCGCCGCCGCCGACCGCGCCCACGCGCTCCAACCCGCCGATCTCTTTATCAACACGACTCTTTCCCGCATCTGGATGGAACGCGGCGACAAGGCCCGCGCCGAGCACTACGGCGCGCAGGCCAAAATCCAAAGTTGGAAAGAACAGCTCAAATCCCCGCCCACCCCCGGCACGCCCGGCCTCGCTTGACACCCCGTTGACACCACCTCCCGCCAACCCGTAGAAACACCCACTTATGGAAGCTCCGGCCTACGTTTTAGAGTTTGAGAAACCTCTCCGCGAACTCACCAAGCAACTCGATGAACTGCGCCAACAGTCCATCGAGACCAACGTGGACCTCGCCCGCGAAATCCACGCCATCGAAAAGAAAATCAGCGCCACCCAGAGCGAAATTTATTCCGCCCTCACGCCTTGGCAAAAAGTCCAAGTCGCCCGCCACCCAAAGCGCCCCTACGCCCTCGATTACGTCGAGACGATCTGCACCGGTTTCCAAGAGCTCCACGGCGACCGCCAGTTCAACGACGACCGCGCCTTGGTCGGCGGCACTGCCTTTTTCAATGGCGAACCGGTGATGATCATCGCCCAACAAAAGGGCCGCGACACCAAAGAAAAAATCTTGCGCAACTTCGGCATGCCTCAGCCCGAAGGTTACCGCAAAGCGCTTCGGCTCATGAAAATGGCGGAGAAATTCAGCCTCCCCGTTTTCACGTTCATCGACACGCCCGGCGCTTTCCCCGGCATCGAATCGGAAGCCCGCCACGTCTCGGAAGCCATCGCGGTCAACCTCCGCGAGATGGCGATGCTCAAGACCCCCACGATCTCCGTGATCGTCGGCGAAGGCGGCTCCGGCGGCGCCCTCGGTATCGGTGTCACCGATCGCGTCCTCATTTTCGAAAACAGTTACTACTCGGTCATTTCGCCCGAAGG
>CAJAFD010000185.1 GCA_903938935.1 uncultured Opitutia bacterium | reverse complement strand
GGGGTCTCGGCGTTGACGTAAGCGTTTTTGCCCGGACGCGCGTCGACTTCGACGTGCACAATCGCCGCGTTGGGCGCGGTGTAATTTAACGTTTTAATAAATTTACCGAGCATGATCGGACCGCTCGTTTTGACGGGGGCGGTGGTGGTGGGCTTAATCGTGCGGACGGGCGCTTGAGCGGGAAGAGCTACGCGGCCCGAGTCGGGCGCGGCACCTGTGAAGACGACCGAATTAATTTCAACACTCGCGGCAGCGAGGCCGGCGCTGCGGGCGGTGACGGTGAGCTTGCCGGGCGTGCGGCCGGCGCGGACGGCGACGCGATTGATGCCGGCTTCGAGATCGAGATAGAGGTTGTTCGTAGAATCGAGTTTGCCGCTGTTGTAGCCGCCGCGCCAGGTGCCGGGGCCGCTAAAGGTAAAATCGACTCGAGGCTGCACCGTGGGGCAGCGCTGGCCTTGAGCATCGACCGCTTCGACGTCGATCAAGGCGATATCGGAGCCATCAGCGCGCAGGCCACCTGGCGCGGTCATGGCCGTGAGACGAAGGGCCACGGGAGCGCCCGCGGTGCGTTTCGAGTCGGTAGCCACGATTTTTCCATCGTGCTTGGCGACAGCTTTGAGTTCTCCGGGTGCAAATGTGGTTTCGGGAAACGTGAAGAGGTAATGGTCCGAGCGTTTGCCTAAGCCGAGGGATTGGCCGTTGAGGAAGAGTTCGACGTCGGAGGCGTTCGAGGCGACGTAGATGATTTTCTTGGTGTCTGCGGGGTAAGTCCAATGGCCGATGATTTTAACTTGGGGCGTGTCGCTCCACATAGCGGTCATCACATCGAAAGCTGGCTTCGGCAGACGCACGGCGTCGACTTCGCCGCTGTTGCGCGTGACCTCGACCGCGACGCGACCACCACTCGTGCTGTCGGAAAAAATCCAGTTGCCGCCGCCGGCGTGATTCTCGGCGCCGAGTTTTTTAACGTAATGCCCGATTTGGTTGATGGCGAACTGTTCTGAGGTGAGTTGGTAAGTTTGGCCCTTGGCTTCGGGGTAGCCGAAGTTGGGCGGCGAAAAATTATCCCAGACGCGGCGCGGGGATTCTTCGCGGTTGTATTCGCCTTCGACCACGGGCAGGCGGGCGATTTCACGTCCGCCCTCGGTGCCGATCCCGACGTCCATGAATTCCGCGGTGATGGCATCGGCGCGCCGGTGCGTGTAGGCGCGACCACCGTGCGGGTCATATTTATCCATGTAGCCGCGAAGTTCTTGGGCGTGTGCGCGGGAGATCTTCTGATTGCCGCCTTCCCAGAGAAGAATCGAAGGGTTGTTGCGGAAATAAATAATCGCATCGCGGAACACGCTGGCGCGCAGTTTCCAAGCACCACCAATCGTGTCGTGTTCACCGTCGGCGCCGGGTTGGAGCGCCACGATACCGAGACGGTCGCTGGCGGAAATTTGGGCCGGGCCTGCGGCCGCGTGGCCCCAACGGACGAAGTTGCCACCGCCGGCACGCATCAGCTCAAGCGTGTAAAAATGCAGCCAATCCGGGAGCGCGGCGCCGAGGCCGGCCCATTCGTTGCTGGGTTTCTGGCCCCAGCCGTGGAGTTTCACGTGTTGGCCATTGATATAAAAACCAGAAGCGGCGTCCCAACGCACATGACGGATGCCGAGGGGGATTTCGCTGGTGTCGATCGTTTCACCCGCAACGCGAAGCGCGGATACGACGCGGTAAACGTGCGGATAGGCCGGTTCCCAGAGCCGAGGATGTGCTAATGGGGCGGAAAATTTGAACTCGATGGAAGCGCCGGCGGCGACGGATTTTTTATCCGTAAAATTCAGAACGGAGCGACCGGCGGCGTCGAAAATTTCAGCGTGGAGTTCGACCTCGGCCGCGGTCGTGCGCTCATTGCGCGCGGGCACTTCGAGGCCAATCAGCGCGGATTTTTCGGTGATCTCGGTGGCGTAGGCGTAGGGTCCGGCCGTTTCCAGAAAGCTGTAAAGCGGGAGCGAAATGTGCAGCGGGTCGGTGAGGTGGAGGCGGACATTGCGGTAAAGACCACCGTGCGCGGGATGCCAGTGCGGGTTGTTCCAAGGGATCTGGTCGGCTTTGAGGTCGGCGAGATTTTTCGGGATGGATTCGTTGAACTGCTCGGAAAGTTTGGCGAGATTAGGGTGGGTCTTTTCGTTGGTCGCGGCCTGCGCGGAGATTGAAGGATCAAGCGGGTCCTTCATGAAACGGTTGTCGCACATGACGGCGAGGACGTTGGGTTGTCCCGCGGGACGAAGGTGCGGGGTAAGATCAAAGCCGAAGGGGGTGAAGCCGGATTTGCTCACGCCGAGAAGTTGGCCATTGACGTAAACTTCGGCGATTTGGCGGGCCGCCTCGAATTCGATAAAAACTTTTTTACCGGCGCTAGCGGCGGGAAGCGTGAATGTTTTCCGGTACCAGGTGCGTCCGCTCCACTGGATCTGTTCGCCGCGATGGCCCGGGGTCGACCAATTATCGAAGGTGTCGGTATCGTTGTAGGTGTGCGGCGCTGAAACCGTAGCCCAAGCGGAATCGTCGAAACCCACGGCGGCCGCTCCGGCGGGATCGGCTTTGAGGAAACGCCAATCAGGATTGAAATTTAAGGTAACGCGTTCGGCGGCGCCGAGGGCGGGGAATAGCAGGCCGAGTGTTACAGCGAGACCGAAGAAGAAGCGGTGAGCAGAAGGGGAACTCATGCGCACATCGTGCGCAGAGCCACGACCACGGCTAGGCGAAAACGCGTGTACTTGCTTAAACTGTTAACGGTGGTGGTACTGAGACTGGCGGCGGGCTCGGCGCTTCAACAGGCGTCGGAATGTAGCGTCGGCGGATCGGCGTAAGCACGCGCTCCGCCGGGGTGCGATAGGCGCGGCGGCGATAGCCCGCGAGGGCAGGGTCGGATGCGCAGCGAATTTGGTACGCCTGCATTCGCGCGAAAAGATCGTGCAACTGGGCCGGGATAGGATACGCGTCGAGGCCGGACTTTTCCAGGGCTACGAGCAATTCGTGCGTGGTCTCTAAAGTGGAAAGACAACCGGCCTGCGGTTGTTGTTTGATAATGAAGCGACTGGGGGCGGACGGGGTGAACATGACGCGCGGCAGTCGTTGCAGACTCGGGCTTAGTCGGAGCATTTTACGAGCGCCGCTCCAGGTGCCATCGAGCAAAAAAAGCACGAGGCGTCGGCCGCCTAGATCGGTCTCACTCAGGGCTCCGGTGGTGAGATTACGCGCCGTCGGTCCGGGATAAACTAGGACCGGGAAATTGGCGGGATCCGCGATCAACGCTTGGACCAGTTCATGGGTGTCGAACGTCAAGCCCATGTGAATCTCGCTGGTCGCAAGACAGAGATGCGTGAGACGTCCCGTCCCGGCCTTCTCATGTTTGAATTCTTTAGGGTGCATGAGATAGACGAATTTCGTCCGCGTCGGCATCGGCGTGATCGAGCTGCACCAGCAGAGCGACTGCGGCCAAAAACAACGGTAACAAGTGAGACGACTCATGCGGAACTTGAGACTGGGACTGGACTCGTGGCGGGGTCAATGCGCGCCACGTTAACTCAAAACTATGCGGAGCTCTTGCACAACGGATGCTCGTCAGCGTCCGCGTGAGTGCGACGTTGCGATCCAGCGATTGGGCCCACAAGATCAGGATCGATGTCAGCTGATGTTCATTCCTCGCGCGAACCGCAACCGTTGCGACCGGTCGCAACGTTGCGTACGCCTTTTTTGGAGAAATTTGGCGTGCCGCGGCAGAGCGGGCTCGTGCCGGAGGCGGAAGGGCTCGTCGTGTTTGCGCCGGAGTTTGCGCGGGACGAATTTGTGCGTGGGCTCGAGGCGTTCTCGCATATTTGGCTCATCACGCAGTTTCATCATAACGACACCTGGGCGGGCGCAGCGACGGTGCGTCCGCCGCGGCTGGGCGGTAACGAGCGCGTCGGGGTCTTCGCGTCGCGCTCGCCGAATCGGCCCAACGGCCTTGGTCTGAG
>CAJAFD010000184.1 GCA_903938935.1 uncultured Opitutia bacterium | reverse complement strand
GACATCGAGCGCGCCCTCGATCGCATCGCCGCCACCGGCGTCGCGATGGAAATCAACACCAGCGGCCTCAACAAAACCCTGCCCGAGATGAACCCCGGCCCCGCGATGCTCGGGCTCATGCGCGCGCGCCACATCCCGGTCGTCATCGGCGCCGATGCCCACCGCCCCACTCGCGTCGGCGATAATTACAAAATCGCGCTCGGTCACCTCCAAGCCGCTGGCTACACCGAAGTGAGTTTCTTCCTCGAGCGCCAACGCCAGTCGGTCCCGATTGCCGCCGCCCTCGCCTCCCTACGCTGAGGTTATTTGAACGATCCATGTCTGCGGCGCGCCTCATCAATCTCTACGACCTCACCCGCGAGCAGTGGCGCCTGCAACTCGTGCGCTGGGAACTGAACCCCGTCCACGTCGCCCGGCTCTGGAATTACCTCTACATCGAACTCGCCGCCTCGCTCGATGCGATGCCCGAGCTTCCGCCGAAACTCCGCGCGCGCCTCGCCGCCGAGACCCAACTCGGAATTTTGCCCACAGCGCTCGAGACCGCCTCGAGTGACGGCTTCACTCATAAATATCTCCTCGCGCTCCACGACGCCGAAAAAATCGAAACCGTGCTCATGCGTTTCACCGGCCGCGTGACGGCGTGCGTGAGCAGCCAAGTCGGCTGCGCGATGGGCTGCGTCTTCTGCGCGACCGGCCAGATGGGTTACACGCGCCACCTTTCACCCGGTGAGATCGTCGCCCAAGCCGTGCACGTCGCCCGGGCGTTGCGCACCGCGCGCGACCCGCAACGTCTCCGCAACATCGTGCTCATGGGCATGGGCGAACCGCTCCACAATTACGACGCCGTGATGACCGCCATCGACATCCTGCGCGACGAAACCGGCCTCGCGCTGGGCGCCGAGCGGATCACGTTGAGCACGGTCGGCGTCGTGCCCGGCATCCTGCGCCTCGCCACCGAAAAACGCCCGTTGCACCTGGCCGTCTCGCTCCACGCCGCCACGCAAGCAGAGCGCGCCGCCCTCGTGCCCGCCGCCAAAAAATGGCCGCTCGACGAACTCATGGCCGCGTGCCGCACGTACAGCGAGACGACGGGTCGCCGCATTTTTTACGAGTGGACGTTGATCGAGGGGAAAAATGATTCCGAGGCCCACGCGCGCGCCGTCGGCGAACTGCTTCGCGGACTTTCGGCCCAAGTAAATCTCATCCCGCTCAATCCCACCAGCGGCTACGCCGGCGCGCCCACGCGCAGCGAGGCGGCGAAACGGTTTCAAAAAATCCTCGCCGAAGAATTCCAACTCCCGAGCACCGTACGCCAACGGCGCGGGATCGATATCGCCGCCGGTTGCGGTCAACTCGCCGTAGCGGAAGCCAGCAGCCACTAAACGCGCGGAAGGCGCGGAGGCCGACGCGGCGCGTTATTTTTTCAGCACGCTGAGTGCTTCTTTCGAGATCCAGCGAGCGGCGGGCGCGGTGAGTTTGCCGATGCGTTTCGCCTCGGCCGTGGCGGCTTTGCGGAGCGCAGGATTACGTTTGCCGATCTGGCTGAGCGCCCAAGCGACGGCTTTTTTGACGTTAAGACGTTCGTCGATGGCTTCGCGCGTGATCGCGGGGAAAAAGGCCACAAACACATCGTCGGTGAGATCTTTGCGGTGCACGGCCATACCGGCCATCGTGGCGAAGCCCGCGCGTTTCATGAACTCGCCTTGGCGCGTGGTCCAGAGTTGGGCCTTGGTAGCGGCGAAGGGCGTACGATCGACTAAAAAGGCCAACGCATCGGTAAGCGCCCAGCTGTCGCACTCGCGCACCCAGCGCTCGGATTGGTCACGCGTGAGGCGCGCCGGATCGGCGATCAACGTGGCGAGGATGCGCGCGTCGTGGATATCGGAAATCCAGAGATCGAGCGCGAGCGGATGATTGGTACCTTGCTTGCGGGCGAGGTCGCG
>CAJAFD010000183.1 GCA_903938935.1 uncultured Opitutia bacterium | reverse complement strand
GCGGATGAGTTCGCGGGCGAGTTGCAGTTGGCACCACAGATCGTGGGTGCCCCGCAGGGATAATCGGCGCAGACGGAACGGCCAGGACTTTTCCTCGTGCGGGTGGGCGGATTGGGCCCAGACCTCGATTTTGTAGCCTAGTCCAGCGGAGGCTTTGGCGATTTCCTCGGCGAACGTCGCGATCCCTCCACGCACGGGATAAAACTCATGAGTAATGAGATAAACGGTAGGAACGGCGTGGGCCGGGACGTTCATGCGGTGATTATAGGGAGCCGCGCCCCGGTGAAGATGCGCGACGCTTGCAGGGAGTTAGGTTCCCGAGCTGAATGTGGCAAGCGTGGCGATAGGCGTGAGTCATTGAGGCTTTGTTTTTAACGGGTATTGAAACGCCGGAATAGGGTTCGTGTTGGGCTGGCGGTTGAGAAATTGGGTTTACTTTCGAGCCCTCAGACCTAGAACAAACCCATAATGCCAGATGCAGTACCACCCAATCCCGGTAGCGCTAAACCGTTTTTGGCCACGCCAAAACCGTTTGCTCCGGAAGACGAAGCATCGCTTAGAGAAGCTCTTAAGCGTTGTTCACCCTCAGCTTTTGAGTCGGCGGTGCAATACCGTAAAACCGGCAATCCCGAGCACGTTCCGGCGGTCGTCATCGGCATCATCGAGCGTTTCGTCGAGCCTGACTTGCGCATCAAACTCAAGGATGCAGACGACGATCTGCGTCTGATCGAAGATCTCGGCATCGATTCGCTCACGATGATGGAAATCGTCATCCTCGTGGAAGACGTTTTGCAGATGTCGATCAACAACGACGAACTGCGCAACCTGCGCACGGTCGGCGATGTGAAGATGTTCATCGATTGTAAGATTCGCGGACTCGCGTTGCCCAAGCCCACGAAGTTCCTGCCGATCGAACAGATCGCGGCCGTGATGCCTATCCAGCCGCCCTTCTTGTTTCTCAACGAAGCTTCGGTGAGCTCCAGTGGAGCCAACGGAAAATATAAAATCTCCGGCCAAGAACTGTTCCTCCAAGGCCATTTTAAGAATAATCCCGTGATGCCCGCTTCCATCATGTTGGAAGCGTTGGGGCAACTCGCGGTGTTGTATTTGCTCGAGGGGGCGACCCCCGAACCCGGTAAGGTTATCAGTTCCTCGATGATCTATTTCACGGGCTGCGAAGGCGTGCGCGCGCATCGCGTCTGCCGCCCTGGCGATATTTTGACTCTCTCGATCAAGCCCAAGCGCATGAAAATGCCCTTGGCTACGTTCGAAGGCGCGATCCGCGTCGGCCAAGAAAAGGCCGCCATCGCTGAGGAAATCACGCTGACCTTCGGCTATGCCGAAGCCGTCGTACCGCCGCCCGCGCCGCCTGCGGCTGAGGTCAACGGCACTGCTCCGACCAAACCGACGACCCCGAGCGCGACGCCGCTGCGGGCCGCAGCCAGCGCCTAAAATTCGAGCATATTGCCTGTTTTCTTGCTCTCCAGCGGCGGCCCGATCGGCCGCCGTTTTTTGTCGCTACTATTGGTATAAGAGACTATGGCGGTGTAAGTCGTGTGGCTTGTCACTTGAAACGAAGGTCATCTCCCGCGTTGACCGCGCGGACTTCACCCTCGATTTTATCCCATAATCTCAACACAAGCTTGGAAGCACGGACTGGCTGACGGTCCTTGATTTCTGCGCTTCTTCACCCTGCACCACGCATGCCCAGAGTTTTTATTACCGGCCTCGGTTTCATCACCAGCATAGGCAATGATGCGGTTTCGGTCACGCAAAGCCTGCGGGAATTGCGCCACGGACTCGAACTTTACCCGCCGTTTCAGACTCCGGAAATCCCGGTCAAGGTCGCCGCGCCCGTCCGTGGATTTAACACGGCTTCTACCGACGCGGAAGACTGGACGTTCCCGGCTGGAATTTCGATCAAGCGCGAGCTCCTACGCGGCATGTCGCCGCACGTGGTCTACGCTTGGTGCGCGATGCAACAGGCCATCGCCGACGCCAAACTGGGCGAAGCCGATGTCTCCAACGACGCGACGGGTTTATACGCCGCTTCGGGCGGTTCGCCGTACCTGATGGGTCACATGTTGGAGCGCATGCACAAACTCGGCGTCATGCGCTGCTCGCCGCTAGGCATCGTCGCTTCCATCTCGGGCGCGGTGCAGTTTAACCTCGTGGCGCATTTTAAAATTAAGGGCTCCTCCTGCGGCTTTGCCTCGGCGTGCGCTTCTTCGTCGCACGCGTTGGGCTTTGCCTATGACGATCTCGTTTTGGGGCGTCAGAAACGCATGTTTGTGGTCGGCGCCGAAGACGGTAATATGGATGCGATTTTGCCCTTCGCCGGCATGCGCGCTTTGTCGCTCTCGACGGACCCCGCGACGGCGTCCCGGCCCTTTGATACCGGGCGCGATGGATTTGTCGGCACCGGCGGCGGCGTCGTCCTCGTACTTGAAACCGAAGACGAAGTGCTCCGTCGTGGCGTCACCCCCTATTGCGAAGTCATGGGCTGGGGCCAGTCCTCCGACGGCCACAACGTCGCGATCTCACATCCCGAAGGCCTTGGCCTGCGGGCGGCCATGACCAACGCCCTGCGCTCGACCGGTACCGCGCCCGAAGCGATCGATTACATCAACGCCCACGCCACTTCGACCCCGATCGGCGACGCCTCCGAGGCGCGGGCTTTGCGCGCGATTTTTCAACCTAGCGGCGCCCGCCCTGCGATCAGTAGCACTAAGGCGCTCACCGGCCACGGCCTCTCGTTGGCCGGAGCGATGGAAAGCGGTTTTTGCGCACTCGCGGTCCGCGACGGATTTATGCCGGGCTCCGCCCACATCAACCAACTCGACCCGGAGTGTGAAGGATTGAACATCATCCGTACCACGCTTTCGCAACAGCCCAAATTCGCCCTCAATAACGTGAGCGGTTTTGGCGGCGCCAACGTCAGCATCGTGTTCAAGCAAGCCCGTTGAACGTGTTTTCGTTTCACGTCGCAGCACGCATCGATCTCTCCTGCCGCGCGCGGCGCTAAGTCCGCTATCTCAACGTCGCCTCATGTCCAAAGTTCGTATCCTCATTCTCACGTCTTCTACGGGCGGCGGACACGATGCCCGGGCTGAAGCGTTTGCAGAGTGGTGTTTTCAGCTCTATCGCCACGAAGTCGATGTGCGCATCGAGCAGATGCTGGAAAAATCCTCCGTCGTGAATCGCGCGGGCGTCGGCTTCTACAACCGCATCCAAAAAGTCGCGCCCTGGTTGCACACGGCGTTCTACACTTTCGTTGAGCTGCTTTCGTACATCAACAGCCGCGATGTCACGTTTGGTCGCAGTTATTTCATCAGCGTGCTGCGCGAGTATCAACCGCACCTCATCCTGAGCGTGCATGATTGTTTGAATCGCGGTTTTTTCCAACTCGCGCGCGAGACGCTCGGGGCTAATCGCGTGCGCTGCGTCACGTATTGCGGCGAGTTTTCCGGCGGCTGGGGCTACTCGCGTAACTGGATCGAGCCCTCTGTGGATTTGTATTTTTCGCGCACTCCCACGGCGCGCGATTTTGCGGTGAAGTCCGGCATCGCGCCCGAAAAATCCCGCGTGCGCGGTAATCTCATGTTGCCGCGCGCGCTCCTCGAGACCGTGACCCCCGCCGAGCGCGGCAACTTTCGCGTCAAACGCCTCGGGCTGCGGCCGGACCTTTTTACCGTATTTCTCGCGACCGGTGGCAACGGCGCCAACCAGCACCTCGAATTGTTGCCTGCGTTGGTGAAATACGCCGACCGCGTCCAAGCCATCGTCATCTGCGGGAAAAACAAGCAATCCTACAACGAACTCGTCCACTGGCGCGCAAATAATCCCGAGTTCAACTGCTACCTCGAAGGTTATTCCGAAGTCGTCCATCTGCTCATGCAGGCGAGCGACGCGATCGTGACCCGGGGCGGCACGACCACGTGCGCCAAGGCGCTGCATTTCCGCTGCCCGATTATTTTCAACGCCTTTCAAGGCATCATGCCGCAGGAAGAGCTCACGTGGAAATTTTTCCGCAACGGCGCCGCCTCCAATAAAATCGAAAACGCCGCGGACTTCGCGCGCATCATCGACACGTGGATGGCTGATCCCACGAGCTATGCGCGCGTGAAAGAAAATTTCCTCAAGCTTCGCTACGACGAAGATCCCACGCTCTTGATCGACGAGATCGTCGGGCTCGCCAACGACGTCGCCCAAGCCCAGTTGCAGCGCCGCGCCTTCCCGCCGGCCAACGGCCAAGCGGCCTCCGCCTAAACGGCAGAATGACTCCGGCCCGCGCAATCCGCTTGGCCGCGATGCGCCCGTCGCTCTAGTTTTGAGCCACCTTGTCCGACTCGAAGCCTGTCATCGCCTACCTGTTCACCACGTTTCCCAAAAGCACGGAGACTTTTCTCCAACGGGAAATCATCGCCATGCGCGCACACGGGGTAAACGTGCGCCTCTATTCGCTCTGGGGTGGCTTGATTTCCTTTCGTGGTTTGCCGGTCACGCGCTTCAACAAATGGCGTCTGCTCACCCTTTTTTGGATGATTCCGTACGAAGGCGGGCGCCGACCTGAAGTCTTGAAGCAGGTCCTACACGGTCTGTTTACACGGCGGCCGCCCTCGTGGATAAATTTTTGGGAGAACATGCTCGGTGCCGGCTTCGCCTGTTTGTTTGCCGGTAGTTTCCGGAAAAATCCGCCAGCCCTCATCCACGCGGCCTGGGGCGGAGCGCCGGCCACGGCGGCGTGGCTGCTCTGGCGGCTCGACGGCCATCGTTTCAGCGCGGCGGCGCATGCGTACGATATTTACGAACACGGCGGCGATTGGTGGCTCAACGACAAGCTCGCGCACGCCGCTTTCATTCATACCTCGACCGAAATGGGCCGAGCGGCCTTGGTCGCACGTGGCATCGCGGCGGATAAGATTATACCGATCCGCCGCGGCCTCGATCGACTGCCAAAAATGAAGCGCCTGCGCTCTTCGCGGGAACCGCTTCACCTAATTTGCGTGGCGCGCTTGGTGGAGAAAAAGGGCCTCGATCATCAGCTGCGGATTTACGCGGCGTTGCGCGCGGCGAGCGTACCGTTTCAAGCGCGTATCGTCGGCGACGGTCCGTTGCGGCCCGCGCTGGAAAAGATGGCGGGTTTGCTCGGGATCGCGGCTGATCTGACTTTTTGTGGTCATCTCCCGCAGCACGAAGTCTGGGAGCAATTCGCATGGGCCGATGTGTTGTTGCACACGGGCGTGATCGCGCCGAGCGGGGATCGTGATGGTTTGCCCAACGTGATTCCTGAGGCGATGTCGTGCGGCGTGTTGGTCGTGACCTCGCCTACCGCGGGTACAACCGAGGCGATCACCGACGGGGTGAGTGGGATCGTGGTGCCCGAAGACGCTCCGGCGCGCTGGGTCGCGGCCTTGCGGCAGTTGGCGAGTGACGATGTCGGGGCGGAAAAATTCCGGGCAGCGGCGCGGCACTGGGTCGAACAAAATTTTGACGCGCACAAAAACGCGGCGCGCTTGCTGCAACAGTTCGAGGCGACAATCGCCTCGCCGAGGCAGTCATGATCTTTTTCGACGCCACCAAAACCGGCGGCTCCGGGCATCGTTCCGGATTGATGCGCGTGAGCGCGCGGTTGGCCGAGGAGCTGGGGCCCGCAGCGCGCGCGGTGAATTGGGCGACGTGGGATCGACGGATGGGCGCCAACGATTGGTTTCTCACGAGCGAATTGTTTTCCGAGGAAGAACGTCCGGGGCTGACCGAATTTCTCGCGACGCAGGCGGGTCGGACGGCGGCGATTTTTCACGATGCGATCCCGCTCAAGCATCCGCACATCACGTGGCCGCAGAGTGTGGCGCGGCATCCCTCTTATTTAAAATTGCTCGCGCATTTCGGTCGCGTGTGGGCGGTCTCGGCGGCGAGTCGCGACGAGTTGCTGGGGTTTTGGCGCTGGCAGGGTTTGGCGAAAATGCCACCGGTCGACGTGCTCGCGCTCGGATCGGATTTTAATCGCGCGGCGCGGGCGCGGCGCATGGACGGCGCGAAGCGCGCGGCGTCACTCGTGTCGGTAGGAATTTTAGAGCCGCGGAAAAATCAAATGCTGCTGCTTGATGCGGCCGAGACGTTGTGGCGCGAAGGGCTGGACTTTGAGTTGAATGTAGTCGGTCGGGTGAATCCGCATTTCGGCGCGCCGATCGTGGCGCGGGTGCGGGCGCTGGAGCCACGTTTCCGCGGGCTGCGTTATCATGCGGCGGCGGACGATGCGGCAGTTGCGGGGCTTTACGCGCGGGCGCGGGCGAGTGTGTTTCCGACGATCGCGGAAGGCTGCGGTTTGCCGTTACTCGAATCGCTCTGGCAAGGCGTGCCGTGCGTGTGCAGCGATTTGCTGGTCTTGAGGGAAAATGCGACGGCGGGCGGCTGTTGGGCCGTGGCGACGAACGATCGCGCGGCTTGGACGGACGCGCTGCGGCGGGTGTTGACGGACGACGCGCTGGTGGCGCGGTTGGAGGTCGAGGCGGCGACGCGGGCGTTGCCGGTCTGGGCTGAGGCGGCGAGCGCGTTGCGGGCGGCGCTGAGCTGAAGACTCAGAGCTTTTTGACGG
>CAJAFD010000182.1 GCA_903938935.1 uncultured Opitutia bacterium | reverse complement strand
TCTTAAAAAACTCCCAAGCCCCGCCCAAATGCTTGTTTAAAAAATCTTTTTTCAGAGGAGAAACACCCGAAAAAACGCTTCCGCGGCCACATCGTTTTTCACCCCGAAATCTCCCGAAACAGATCCGTCCAGCTTTATTTCGCATTATTTTGCAGCCTGCAATCGTGGGCGTAGGGCTTCGCCTCCGATTTCATGGGTAATGCGCATGATTGATTTTATCCGCGCTTTTTAATCCCAAAAAACGCCTCACCACTCCCCTGCCCGCTCACGCGTTTATCGAACTAGACTTTTGAGCTCCGCTAGAAATTGGGACATAAAAAAGCCGCGGGAAAAATTCCCGCGGCTTTGAAAGATAAACAGATCCGAGCGTTAGCTGGCGCTGACTTCGGCCGCCGCTTCGTCTTCGACCGGGAGGTCGGCGCCGAAGGGCAAGCTGATCTTGAGCTTCTTGTAGCGCGGCAGGCCCGTGCCCGCCGGGATGAGATGGCCCATGATGACGTTTTCCTTGAAACCGCGCAGCATGTCGACCTTACCGAGAGTCGAGGCGTCGGTGAGGACGCGCGTCGTCTCTTGGAAGGAAGCGGCCGAGATGAAGCTCTCGGTTTCCAGCGAGGCCTTGGTGATGCCAAGGAGGATCGGCTCGGCTTCGGCGGGTTTGCCACCGGCTTCTTCGATCCGACGGTTGTCGGTGAGGAAGGCCGCGCGATCCACTTGCTCGCCCCAGAAGTATTCGCTGTCGCCCGGATCGGTGATCCGAACTTTGCGCAACATCTGGCGGATGATGATTTCGATGTGCTTGTCGTTAATCGTCACGCCTTGGAGACGATAGACTTCTTGCACTTGGGAAATCAGGAAGTCGTAGAGCGCGGATGGCCCGAGGATTTCCAGGATCTCATGCGGGTCGGCGGAGCCTTCCGTGAGGTGTTGGCCTTTGTGGACGACGTCGCCGGGCTGCACGATGATGTGTTTGCCGGTCGGGATGAGGTGTTCCTCTTCCTGGGAAGTCTCTTCGTTTTTGACGACGAGCTTGCGCTTGCCGCGGACGGTGCCTTCGAAGGCGACCACGCCGTCGATGCGCGCCATCTCGGCGGCATCTTTCGGACGACGGGCTTCGAAGAGCTCGGCGACGCGGGGCAAACCACCGGTGATGTCCTTCGTCTTGGACGCCTGACGGGGCGTCTTGGCGAGGAGGGCGCCGGGGGCGATGGTGTCACCTTCGTTGACCGCGATCTGCGCGCCGACGGGAATGGAATAAGCCGCGAGGGGCTTATTCTTCGCGTCGCGCACTTCGATCTGCGGATTGAGATCTTCTTTGTGCTCGATGACGACCGTGGCAATGCGGCCCGACGATTCGTCGAGTTCGCGCTTCACGGTAACGCCGGGGATCATGTCCTTGAAGTGCAGCGAGCCACCCTTTTCAGAGAGGACGGGCACGTTGTAAGGATCCCATTGAGCGAGGATGTCGCCTTTACCGATCTTCTCGCCGTCACCGACGTGGAGGAAGGAACCGACCACGATATTGTAGTTTTCGAGTTCCTTTCCGTCGTCGTCGACGACTTGGATGGTGCCGGTCTTGTTAAGAACGATGTTGCCGCCTTCAGCCGTCTGCACGAGGCGGAGGGCTTTGTATTTGATCTTACCGGCGGAGCGGACGCGGATTTCGGGGGTTTTGAAACCGCCGGAAGCGACGCCACCAATGTGGAACGTGCGCATCGTGAGTTGCGTGCCGGGTTCGCCGATGGACTGGGCGGCAATGATACCGACCGAGTCACCGATCTTGGCGACGCGGCTGGTGGCCGGATTGATGCCGTAGGACTTGGCGTCGATGCCCGCGGGACTCGTGCAGGTGAGCGGGGACATGACTTTGACGCGCTCGATGCCGACGTCGTCGATCTTGGAGGCAGCTTCCTCAGTGATGAGGTCGCCGGAGCCCACGATGAGTTCGGAAGGATTGAGCGGGTTATAAACGTCGTCGCTGGAGCAACGACCGATGAGACGTTCTTTGAGGGCGACGATTTCGTCGTCACCTTCGAAGATGGCTTTCTTCCAGACGCCGTCGCGGGCGCCGGAGTCGTCTTCGCAGATAATGACGTCCATGGCCACATCGCACAGTTTGCGGGTGAGGTAGCCGGCGTCGGCGGTCTTGAGCGCGGTATCAGCGAGACCCTTACGGGCGCCGTGCGTCGAGATGAAGTATTCGAGAACGGTGAGACCTTCGCGGAAGGACGAGAGAATCGGACGTTCGATGATTTCGCCGGAGGGCTTGGCCATAAGACCGCGGGCGCCACAGAGCTGGCGGACCTGCTGCTTATTACCACGCGCGCCGGAATCCATCATGATGTAAACCGGGTTCACCTCGGTCTTGCCTTCGTTGGTTTCGAGTTTGGCGAAAACCTCTTTGGCAATGCGGTCGGTGGCGTTGGTCCAGATGTCGACGACCTTGTTGTAACGCTCCCCGTCGGTGATGATACCCTTGTTGAATTGGGCTTCGACTTCGGTGATCTTCTTGCGCGAGTCGGTGACAATATCTTTCTTCGACTCAGGGATGATCATGTCGTCGATACCGATCGAGATGCCCGCTTGGAACGCGGTTTGGAAACCGAGCTCCTTGAGCTTGTCGAGGGTCTCAACGGTCATGGCGTGACCGGCGGACTTGTAGGTATTGAGGATGAGGTCGCCGAGCTTAGCCTTCGGGACCGGGAAGTTAATAAAACCGAGTTCCTTCGGCCAGATTTGGTTGAAGATGACACGGCCGACGGTGGCGCGGAGGGTTTTCTTCTCCTTGTTACCGTAAACGGTGTCGCGACCGAAATCAGGATTCGGGACTTCGACCCAATCGTGAACCTTGAGCGCGCCGTCAGCTTTGACGTAGAGCACTTCCTGCAAGCCGCTAAGGAGCGGCACGCGGACGCCCTTGGCTGGCTTGGTGCGGGGTTCGATGGTGAGGTAGTAAGCGCCCAGGACGATGTCCTGCGAGGGCGTGAGGATCGGCTTGCCGGAGGACGGCGAGAAGATGTTGTTCGTCGCCATCATGAGCAGCTTGCACTCGAGGATGGCCTCGAGGGAGAGCGGCACGTGGACCGCCATTTGGTCACCGTCGAAGTCCGCGTTGTAAGCGGTACAGACGAGCGGGTGAACGCGAATGGCTTCGCCCTCGATGAGGACGGGCTCGAAGGCCTGGATGGACAAACGGTGCAGCGTCGGCGCGCGATTGAGCAGCACCGGGTGACCCTTGGTGACTTCTTCGAGGATGTCCCAGACTTCAGGCGATTTCTTCTCGATCATCTTGCGGGCACCGCGGACGGTGTGCACGAAACCGAGTTCCTTCAGGCGGCGAATGATGAACGGCTCGAACAAGACGAGCGCCATTTTCTTGGGCAGACCGCATTGGCTGAGCTTAAGCTCAGGACCGATGACGATGACGGAACGGCCGGAGTAATCGACGCGTTTACCGAGCAAGTTTTGGCGGAAACGACCTTGTTTGCCCTTGAGCATGTCGCTCAAAGATTTCAACGGACGATTGCCGGCGCCGGTGACGGGACGACCGTGGCGGCCGTTGTCGAACAAGGCGTCGACGGCTTCCTGCAACATGCGCTTTTCGTTATGAATGATAACGTCGGGCGTCTTGAGCTGCATCAGGTTTTTCAACCGGTTATTGCGGTTGATGACGCGGCGATAGAGATCGTTGAGATCGGAGGTCGCGAAACGGCCGCCTTCGAGAGGAACGAGCGGACGCAGGTCCGGCGGGATCACGGGCAACACTTCGAGAACCATCCACTCAGGACGGGAGCGCGAGTGAATGAAGCCTTGGATGACCTTGAGGCGCTTCGAGAGCTTTTTCTTGATCTGCTTCGACTTGGTGGCGCGCATCTGCTCCTGGAGCTCGGCGACGGTGGCCTCCATGTCGGTTTTGACGAGGGCGTCACGGACGGCTTCGGCGCCCATCTTGGCGACGAAGGAATCTGCGCCGTATTCGTCAAGGGCCTGACGATACTCGGTGTCGGTGAGCAGTTGCTTGAGCTCGAGCGGGGTCTTGCCCGGATCGATGACCATGTAGTTTTCGTAGTAGATCACGCGCTCGAGGGAGCGCGCAGTCATATCGAGCAACAAACCGAGACGGCTCGGCATGGACTTGAGGAACCAGATGTGCGTCACGGGGACGGCCATCTCGATGTGACCCATGCGTTCGCGACGGACGCGGGCGATGGTCACTT
>CAJAFD010000181.1 GCA_903938935.1 uncultured Opitutia bacterium | reverse complement strand
TGATATTCCACTGCCAGTAATTTGGCTCAACCTGGCGGTTTGGATCCACGATGTGCGCGAGTAATTCAGCGGCACCGTGCGAGCCAATGCCCGCGAGGGGCGGGCCGACGTCGCGGAGACCGACGTCGCCTAGTTTATGGCAAACGGCGCACGCGGCGGCGAAGAGCGCGCGGCCTTTGGCGACGTCGCCGGATTTCTGCACGTCGGCGAGGAGCTTCGCGATGAGCTCGTCTTTTTGCGGTGTGGGCGGATTAGCGATGGCAAACACCGCGGCGGCTTCGATGGTGACGCGGGTGTTGGGGTGCGTGCGGAGACGGGCGACGTCGCCGGGGCCGAAGGCGGCGGGGCTGATGCGGTTGTCTTTAACCGCGGCAATGAGCGCGCGGGCGGTGGTCGGATTTTTGAGAATCTGATCGAAGACGAGGCGTGACTTGGAACGCACGAAGGCGGTCACCAACATGTCGGCGGATTCTTGCGCGGGGAGTTCGCCAAGGGTGACAAGCAAGGACGTTTTGATGGCGTCGGAGATCGTGGCATCGATGAGCAGCGTGATGATTTTATTGAGCGCATCGGGGCGCTGCGACGGGAGCGCGAGGAGCGAGAGCGCGATTTCGGCGCGACGCGCGGCGGGCGTTTCGGCGGCGTTAAAATCGGCGAGGAGGCGGCGCACGGCTTGATCCATGGTGGCGGCGAGCGCGCCGGATTTGTCGGTCTTGGCGGCTAACAACAGCGCGGGCGCGATGGTGTCGGGCGCTGCGATGAGCTGGGTCAAGGCCGCGCTGGTGGCGGCGTCGTGGGCGGGAAGTTTATCGGCGATCTCGATGAGGCCGCGCAGGAAACTGGCCGCGACGGGACTGGGGCGGGACGCGGCGGCTTGGATGAGGCGCGCGGCGTCAGCGGGACGCGTAGCCGGCGCGATGGCGGCGACGAAAACGCCGAGCGCCGCGGGCCGGTCGCCCGTGAGCGCTTGGGCGAGGTAGGCGGCGGCGTTTTCGGTGGCGCCGGCGATGAGCGCGGACTTAGTCCAGTCATCGGTCGCAGCGACAAATTCAGCAAGGATGGCGTCGCGTTGCGTGGGCGTGGCGGCAGTCGCGGCGGCTTCGTAGCGGGCGAGCGCGGGGCTGCCCATGGGCCGAGAAAGCGCGGCGAGTTGCGGCGCGGCGGGGAAATTTTCCTGCGCGAGACGGAGCGCAGTTTTTTTCACGTGCACGTTGGGGCTGGTCTCAATGGCGCGGAGGAGACCAGGGAGGTCTTTGCGATCGAGGGCGACGGCGGGCAGAACTTTGGCGTCCTGGTGTTGCACGCGCCAGATGCGGGAAAAGTAGTGGTCGCGATCGGGCCGGACGGCGGCGTTGGACGGGCTGTGCAACGGGCCGCGGGTGTCGTTGTGAATGACGGCTTGGTTGTAAAAATCGACAACGTAGAGCGCGCCGTCGGGGCCGACGCGGTTTTCAATGGGGCGGAACCACAGATCGGTGCTGCGAATAAATTCCTTTTCTTCGCGGCCCTTTTCTTTTTCGACGCTGTAGCTGACGCCATCGCGGCGGACGAATTGGTGGTGGACGATGTTGAGCGTGGGCTCGCTGGTGAAGTAGCTGTAATTCCATTTTTCCGGCCAGGCGCCGCCTTCGTAAATCGCGCAACCCGCGGCGGCGGTGAAGCGGCCGACTTGGTCGATCTGCGAATAGGCCTGCTCGGGCCACGTCATCGCGGGGAACGTGAGTTGGTTGGTGATCATCCCTTTCCAGGACGTGACGCCGGGGAGTTTGCCCTTGGACAAAATGCTCTCGGGGAGAACGGTGTGGAAAAACACCGTGCCGCTCGTGGGCTGCGTCCAAAACACCTGACCATCCCAAGTGAGATCGAGCCCCCAGGTGTTGCCGTTGCGGCTGCTGTATTGCTCGAAGGCAGAACCGTCGGGCTTGAAGCGCACGACGCCGGAGCCGTCGGGGCCGAATTTTTTCGAGCCGTCGGCCGAAGTGACGTCGCCGCGCGAGTAACCGTGCGTGGCGTAGATCCAGCCGTCGCGGCCCGAGCGCAGATTGTTGATGACGGCGTGGGTGTCGTTGATGCCGAGGCCGGTGTAGAGTTTGGTGCGCTTGTCGCAGACGCCGTCGCCGTTGGTGTCTTCGAGGTACCAAATATCGGGCGAGGTGGCGGCGATCACGCCGTTGCGGTAAAGGACGAAGCTGGTGACGAGCTCGAGTTTGTCAGCGAAGGTTTTCTTGGTGTCCATGATCCCGTCGCCGTCGGTGTCCGTGAGAACCGAGATGGAATCCTCGGGGTCGCGCTCGGTGACGAAGGGCTTGAGCGAGCCGGAATCTTGCCAACGCGCGGGGGCATTCGGCACGCGGCGGCCGTTGGGATATTCGGGCGTCTCGCAGACCCAAAGGCGGCCGCGTTCATCCCAGTCGATGTTCATGACTTTGTTGATGAGCGGCTCGGAGGCGACGAGGGCGATTTTGAAATCGGGGTGAACTTGGATTTTGGCGGCGGCTTGGCGCGGCGCCGTGGGACCGCCTTCAGGATAACGCAGCGTGTCGCCGAGTTCGGCGGGGAGGCAGAGTTCGTCGGCGTTGGCGCGGCGGCCGGCCCAAGCGATACCGCGCAGGAGAATCGCGCGGTAATTGGCGCGGTTAAAATTTTCGTAGAGGTGACCGGGGATTGAAACGAAAGCGCGGTAAGGCTGCGTGGCGCCGGCGACGGTGCGTTCGTAGGTCCAGAGCTGAGGCTGGTGGTCGTAGATGTTGACGCCTTTGCGCTTGGCGACGGCCTCGGCGGCGCGGGCTTGGGCCTCTTTGTTGCCCTTGCCGCCGGTGTCGATGGCTTTGGGCGTGTAGGCGGTGGCGAGGACATGGACGTCGGGCGAGAGGTCCATGTCGTAGTAAATCTCGTCGTTCATTTGCCAGTTGGAAGCGCCGCGGGTGATCGGGTGCGCGCGATCGGAAAAATAAAGGTGCATCGGGGCTTCGAGCCACTTGGTACTGCCTTGGCGCCAGGAGCCGCCGATGATGGATTTGTACCAATCGGTGTCTTTGGCGACGGCGCCGGCGTGGATGACGACGAGACCGCCGCCACGCGCGAGGTAAGCGTCGAGGTTGGCGCGGTCGGGCGCGGCGATGTTGCCGGCTTCCTGCGCGTGGAGAATGAGCACGTCGGTCGCGGCGAGTTGGGCGGAGGTGGGGAACGTGTTGCCGCCGGAAGCGACGGCGCCACGGGCGTTGAGCAGCGTCACCCACTCGGCGAGAAAGCGCGGGTGATCATGCGCGCCGGGGCCGTGGCTCTTCGGGCCGGAGCGGATAAAAACGCGCAGCGGCGCTTCGGCGGCGGTGAGCGCAGAGGTAACGACGAACGCGCAGAGGGCAACGAGGACGAGGAGACGTTTCATAGGGGAAATTTCCAGGGGCAAAATGTGAGTTGTAGGCGAAGGCCTCAGAAACGAGTGACGCAGGGCGGGAGATTTTTGCGGAGATCGGCCCAAGGCGCTTGCGTAGAAACATCGCAAGGATCGGGCGCGGCGGCGAGCGCGTCGGGGAGTTTCGCGGGCGAGAGCATCGCGAGAAAGACCAGGGGCTCGGCGTGGGGATTATACGTGGCGTGCACGGTGCCAGCGGGGATGTGCGCCATCTCGCCCGCGCTGAGGATACGGTGGTCGTGGCCCACCCATTGCTCGGCGCGGCCGTAGATCACATAAATAATTTCCTCGCGGTGCGGGTGAAAGTGAAACGGGTGGCAATGCCCCGGATCCATGTTGGCACGTACGAGCAGGAGTTTCTCGGCGGCCACGAGATCGGGTCGGCAGAGCCACTCGTTATTGGTCCAAGCGTTGGGCTCACGAAGAGCGTCGGCGATTTGGACGAAACGGCGTTCAGCGGGAGACATAGTGGGGCGGGGTAAAAAGAAAGGGCCAACGCAGCGCGCGGGGCCGGATTATCGGGCTTTGCGTTTCAGCGATTTGAATTTGCGCGTGAGGTTGGTGAGCGATTCCTCGACGCCCATGCGTTCGAGGCTGCTCGCGCCGACGAACCCATCGGCGTCGGTCGCGGCCATGACGCGCGCGGCGTCGTCGGGAGTGTTGATCGGGCCGCCGTGGCAGAGGAAGAAGATGTCTTTCCGCACGGTGGACGCCGCATCGATGATCGACTGCGTGGTCTTGATCGTGTGATCCCAGCTCACGAGGGCGTTTTTAACGCCGATGCTGCCGCCGACGGTGGTGCCGACGTGCGCGATGATCGCATCGGCGCCAGCCTTGGCCATCTCGATGGCTTCCTCGGGCGTGCCGACGTAAACGACGGAAAACAAATCCATGCGGCGCGCGAGCGCGACCATCTCGTATTCTTTTTTCACGCTCATGCCGGTCTCTTCGAGCACGCCGCGGAAATGCCCGTCGACGATCGTATGCGTGGGGAAATTATTCACGCCGGAGAAACCCATTTCCTTCACCTGCCCGAGCCAATGCCACATGCGCCGGCGCGGATCGGTGGCGTGGACGCCGCAGATGACCGGACATTCCTCGACGACGGGAAGCACCTCGTATTCGCCGATCTCCATGGCGATGGCGTTGGCGTCGCCGTAGGCCATCATGCCCGCCGTGGAACCGTGACCCATCATGCGGAAACGCCCGCTGTTATAGATGATGATCAAATCGGCGCCGCCCTTTTCGATGAACTTGGCGCTGATGCCGGTGCCGGCGCCCGCGGCGATGATGGCGTCGCCCTTGGCGAGCGTGGCGCGGAGACGTTCGCGCACTTCCTCGCGCGTGTAAGGGTTTCCTTTTCCAGTCCAAGGGTTGGGCATAAAAAATTAGGGAGGCGCGCTGGGGTCAGACGCGGTCGTTAATCTGCGAGTCTTCCGCCCGAGGTAAAGCGCCGAGACGCCCACGGTAAAAAGTTAAACTCCTCGTATATTCATCGAGCACGAAAGCTCGCGCCGTCGGGCTACCACCAGCGATTGTGCGTCGCCGCCGTAAGCGCCGCGTCGAGCGTCGGGAGATACGGGTGCCACAAACGTTCCCATTCGAGCGACACCGGCCCGGCAAACGCATCCGCCCGCAGCGCCGCCAACAACGGCGCGATCGGAAAGCGCCCCGTCCCGGGCAACACGTAAGTCCAGGAGTGTTTCGCCGAGGGCACGTCGATGCTGTCCTTCACGTGCACGTGCACCACGAGATCGCGGATCGCCGCCCACGTCACGAGCGGGTCTTCCCCACCCCGCAACCAGGTGTGTTGCGAATCCCACAGCACCGCGCAGCCCGGCGCCGCCACGGCGAACCGCCGGATCGCCGCCGCGTTGGCCAGCGAATCGTGCGTCTCGACCATCAGATCGGCCCGCCAACCGCGTTCGCGCCGCAGCGCCTGCCACCAGCGCACCGTGTCCACCGCCTGCGCGAGCGTCGTATCATCCAAACCCGAGCCGCCGTCAAACACCCGCAACCGCGGCACCCCGAGCGCCTCGGCCCAAGGTAGAAATTCCAAAAACTGCTCCCGCTCGGCGGGCGTGTTGCCGATGAGTTTGAGCGACGTATCAAGCGCCACGATGCGCCGCGCCTCAGCCCCGAGCTTCGCCGCGAGCGCGGCCGGCGAGCCAAATTGCGTCGTGAAATACGCCGGTAGATCGATCGTGCCGCCGAGCACCCGCAATTCCGCGCCGTCGAGCCCGTGCTTCGCGACCAACGCGAGCGCGCCGTCGAGATCGAGCTCTGGACAACCGAGACTGGAAAACGTGCGGCGCAACATAGGCGGCCAGCTTGACGCGTTCCCGCGCGCCCGCGAAGCGCAGAATCGCACCCAGCGAAAAAACAATCCGCTTGCCGCCCTAGCGCCCCGCCCGCCTGAATCACCGCGGATCGTCTCTTAAAGTTTACCCCTTAATCCTTAAACGTCCTCTAAGATCATGCCACGTCCCGTCACCCTGTTCACCGGCCAATGGGCCGATCTGCCCCTCGAAAAACTCGCCCCGCTCGTCAAAAAGATGGGCTACGACGGCGTCGAACTCGCCTGCTGGGGCGACCATTTCGATGTCGATGCCGCCGCCTCGTCCAAGAAATACGTCCACGACAAATGGGCGCTCCTCAAAGACCACGGTCTCACGTGCTACGCGATTTCGAGCCACCTCGTCGGCCAAGCGATCTGCGACCGCATCGACGAGCGCCATAAATCCATCCTCCCGGCCGATGTTTGGGGCGACGGCGATCCCGAGGGCGTCCGCAAACGCGCCGCGCGCAAGATGATCACCGCCGGCAAAGCCGCCCGCGCCTTCTTCGACGCCAAGCCAGGCAGCAACGGCCAGGACGCGTTCCCCGCCGTCGTCAACGGCTTCACGGGTTCCTCCATCTGGCACTCGATCTACGCGTTCCCGCCCACCTCGCAGGCTTACTGGGACGCCGGCTACACCGATTTCGCCAAACGCTTCGGCCCGATCCTCGAGGCCTTCGATAAGTCCAACGTCAATTTCGCCCTCGAAGTTCACCCCACCGAAATCGCCTTCGACCTCGCCAGCGCCCAACGCGCCATCGAAGCCGTCAAGGGCCACAAGCGTTTCGGTTTCAACTACGATCCTTCGCACCTCGGTTACCAAGGCGTCGACTACGTGAAATTTATCCGCGCCTTTGGCAGCCGCATTTTCCACGCCCACATGAAGGACGTGTGGTGGGGCCACGGCGACGGCACGGTCGGCGTATTCGGCGGTCACGTGAGCTTCGGCCAACCGAGCCGCTATTGGGATTTCCGCTCCCTCGGCCACGGCGACATCAACTTCGAAGAAATCATCGTCGCGCTGAACGACGTCGGCTACCGCGGCCCGCTTTCCGTCGAATGGGAAGACAGTCGCATGGACCGCGTCCACGGCGCCACCGAGGCCTCCGCCTTTGTGCGCAAAGTCGATTTCCCCTCGAGCGCGATCGTCTTTGACGCCCAGTTCGACAAAAAAGGTTAACCACCGGTTAACCGGCCCCGCGTTGCTTCACCCCTAGTTTTTTTTATTTATGAGCACCAAAATCGCCATCATCGGCGCCGGTGGCATGGCCGCCTATCATGCCACGGGTTTCCGCCAAGCCGGCGCTGAAATCATCGCCCTGTGCGACGTTAACCAAGGCGCCGCGCACAAGGCCGCCGCCAAACACGGCATCGCCAAAGTCTACACCGACGTCGCCGAGATGCTAAAAGCCCTCCCCGAGCTCGACGCCGTCTCCGTCATCGTCCCCAACAAATTCCACGCTCCCCTCGCCCTCCAAGCGTTGAAGGCCGGCAAACACGTCTTCTGCGAAAAACCGCCCGCTCTCAGCGCCAAAGAAATGGCGCTCATGCAGACGACCGCCGCCAAGGCGAAGAAGACGTTGATGTTTAACTTCAACAACCGCGCCCGCCCCGAGAGCTACGCGATGATGGACTACGTCGCCGACGGCACCATCGGCACCATCAATTCCTGCCAGGCGAAATGGATTCGCCGCGCCGGCATCCCCGGCTTCGGCGGCTGGTTCACCACCAAGGCCCTCTCAGGCGGTGGTCCGCTCATCGACCTGCTCCACATGGTCGACCTCGGCATGCACTTTATGGGCTACCCCGAGCCCGCACACGTCCTCGCGCGCACCTATAAAGATCACATTTCCAACAAAGCCTTCAAAGGCCCGTGGGGCATTCCCGACGTCGCCAAAGGCACCACCGACGTCGAGGCCGCCGCGCACGGCTTCGTCACGTTTAAGACCGGTCAATCCATGTCGTTCGCCGTCTCCTGGGCCGAGATGAACCAACGCGAAGAAGTCTCCGTCACC
>CAJAFD010000180.1 GCA_903938935.1 uncultured Opitutia bacterium | reverse complement strand
GCGTGTGGGCCATTTTTTGGTTTGGTTGGAGTGCCGTGGGTGAGCGAATTTTTGGTGGGCTTTGCGCCAGATGCTTTCGCTCGAATCGTAAATTTGCCGCTCGTGCTGCGGTTAACGCCGATTTTTACCGGGCTGTTGGCGATGGGGGGAGTGGTGTGGTTGGCGACGGCTGCGCCGGTGGGCCGCTGGCGGCGCCGCATCGAGGGTGGTTTGTTGTTGGCGTTGGTCGTGTGGGGTTTGGTGCAGGCGGCGCCGTTCATGCGTCGCGGTTGGAATGTCACGGCTTCGCGGACGCGCACCGAGAATCATTTCCGCCCAGAAAATTTCGTACTCGAGCGTTTTTGTTATGATTTGTTGCAGGCTCCGGCTTACCTCACTTTTGGCCGGGTCGATCCTTGGTTGCAGGCGAGGGTGTTGGATGTGCAGGAAAATGTAGTCATCGGGCCGGATGAAACCGCTCGGCTCATGGAAAGCGCAGGAGCGCAGCGCTTGCGACTGACGGCGCGGGACTTGGCGAGTAATCCAGTCTGGGCAAATCTGTCGCCAGATATCACCGTCGGTCCGCAGGAGCGGCTGATGCTGCGCTTTGAGTTTGTACCGAAGGTCAATTATGCGGGTTGGTTGATCTGGAGTTCGAATCACGGATATCGCGAATACCATTTGCCGGATGCTGGGTTGGCGCTGGCCTTTGGCGCCGAAGCGCCGAACTCCCGCGTCGTTGTGCTGGGTAATTCAGGCGACGCTGCTGAAACGTATCGGCTCACGTATTCGCGGCAGGCGGGCAACACGGTCGGCGGCAACGACGATCTTTTTGCGAACGTGATCGTATCGCGTTACGAACCCGAAAGGGCCACGGTCCGCGTGGACGAATTGATGCCAGTCTACCGAGTGACCGTTACACTACCGACTGCCGGTTGGATTGAAACCTCCCGCGTCTGGCTGCCCGGCTATCGCGCGACGCTCGATGGGCAAACGGTGGAATTGCGTCGCTCACATCGCGGCTTGGCCATGGCGTCGGCCGGACCGGGGCTGCATCGCCTGGAGTTGCGTTACGTGGGCACGACTACGCTCTGGCTCGCTTTGGCCTTGAGTGCGCTCACGTGGATCGGCGGCGGAGCTTGGGCGATCCGGCGTTGGCTCAAACCGCAACCGGAGCTTGGCCCGCTATGAGCGCGACACGTTTCGCCGGCGTGTTTCGGCGCTTGGCTCCCTGGGCGGTGGGGCTTTGTTTTAGGCCTTCATGGTGAAGCCCGAACTTTTTTGGAAATTAGCGCGCTTTGGCGCGGTCGGCGTCGCCGTGATGGGCGTATTTATGGCGCTCAACTGGGTCTTGGGCCACGGGTTGAGCGAACAGGTCGCATTTTTATGCGCTTATCCGCCCGCGGTCGCGCTGCATTTTTTCCTCAACAAACGCTGGACCTTTGAGGACAAGCGCACGGCTTCGGCGCGTCAGATGGGGGAATATCTGGTGATGGTCATCGTGACCTTCGTGATCCAATGGAGCGTATTCACCGCGTTGCGCACGTGGTCAACTTGGCCCGGTTGGCTCGCGGCCGGTGCGGCGAACGTCGCGCAAATGGCCGTGAGTTTTGCGATGATGCAGGTGCGGGTTTTTGCGGCGACGCATCGGTCGCCGGCGGCGCAGGGGCCGCGCCGTGGCGCAGCTTATGCGACGGTGGTCGTTCTCGTTTTGGCGTGGTACGGCTATGTGGGAATCCGCACGAACCCCGGCGTGATTCACGGCCCACCGGCCGGTCTTTACGACCGTTTGACGGAAGGATTTGTCGCCGGCCAAACGCACCTGATGCTCGTGCCTGACCCGCGTTTAAAAACGCTGGCCAATCCGTGGGCCGGAGCGCAGGGAATCCCGCGCGCTCACGATGCGACGTATTTTAATGATCGCTACTACGTCTATTTCGGCGCGGCGCCGACGGTGGTGTTGCTCGTGCCGTGGCGGGTGTTGACGGGGACGTTTCTGCCTGACGGTGCGGCGACGGGAATTTTTTGTGCGGCGGGATTTCTGTTGGCGCTGGCATTTTATCGGCGCTGTGAGCAGCGGTTTTTCCCGGGTTTGGGGCGCGGTTGGGTTGTGGTTTTTGGGCTGATGCTCGGGCTCGGCTCGTTTGTGCAATTTGAACTGCGCAGCAAAGATTTTTACCAAGTGCCGATCGCGTGTGCCTTCGCGTGCGGATTAGGCGTGGCGCATGCGTTGTTGACGGCGGCGACAGCGCAACGCCGGGCGCGACAGCTGGCGGCGCTCGCGCTGGCGAGCTTGCTCGGTGGGTTGGCGGTGGGGGCGCGGCCCAATTATCTTTTCGCGCTCGGCAGCGTGGCGGTCGTGGGCGGCTGGCTTTGGTGGTCGCAGGTGCGCAGACATGGCGCGGGCTCGCGGGCGGCGTGGGGGGTATTGGTGGCGATGGCGGGGCCGGCGGCGTTGATCGGGGCGAGTATCGCGGCGTATAATTATG
>CAJAFD010000179.1 GCA_903938935.1 uncultured Opitutia bacterium | reverse complement strand
AGGGGACCAATTTCCTAAAATATAAAACCTACGCGTTCGATAACTTCGCGATCGCCCGGGTGCCGCTCTCCGATTTCGACAAAAAACGCATGCTCAGCGCGATCGACGAAGGCATGGCCCTCAAAGGTTTCACCAAGAGCGACGCACCCGACCTCCTCGTCGGGATCTCCACGCGCGCCCGCACTGAGATTTCCATCAACCGCTCCGGCGGCTTCGTCGGCCCCGGCGGTATGGGCATGGGCGGCGGCGGCATCGACTCGATCAACAAGAATCTCGTCGGCACGCTCTTCATTGATTTCACCGACGCGAAAACCAAAGAGCTGTTCTGGCAAGGCGAAGGTAAAGGCTATCTTAAGGAAAACATCAGCGAGAAAGACGAAAAAATTAAAGAATTCGTCAGCAAGATCCTCGCCCAATATCCCCCCGGTAAAAAATAAAAATCCGTCGGCGCTCTGCCGCCCTCCCACCACCAAAACCGCAACTTCCCGTTGCGGTTTTTTGTTTCCCTCACGCGCGCAGCGCCAAGGCTGCACTCACGCCCGCCGCCCGCATGACCGACTCGCCCCCGCCGCTATTTACCCTCACGGGCAACCTCCTCGCCGAGCGCACCCTCACGTTCCCCGCTTGGAGCGCCGGCCGCACGCAACGCGCCACCGCCGAAACCTTCCAAGTCGGCGGCAAGGGCATCAACGTCGCCAAAATGCTCACGCGCCTCGGCGCGCCCAACACCGCCCTCGGCTTCACCGGCGGCGCCACCGGCGACGACTGCCTCGAGTGGCTCCGTCGCTCTGGCCTCGCCTTCCGCACCTTTCCTTCCACCACGCCCACCCGCACCGGCACCGTCATCCGCGCCTCCGGCCAACCCGAGACGACCTTCCTCGGCCCCGACGCCGCGCCGGACGCCGCCGCGCTCCGCGCCTGCGCAGATTTTCTCGATGCTCAACCCGCCGGTCTCACCCTCGCGCTCTGCGGTAGTTTCCCGGGCTGGGCTTCGCCCGACTTCGATGTACTCCGCGCCGCCCTCACCCGCTGGATCGCCCGCGGGACCCTCGTCGCCGATACTTATGGCCCGCCGCTCGCGTGGCTCATCGCGCGCCCGGTGGCTCTCGTTAAAATTAACGCCGACGAACTCCGCGCCCTCGCCCCCGATCTCGCCCGTCTCCCCACCCACGCCGCCGCGCAACGCTGGATCGTCACCGACGGCCCCCGCCCCATCCAGCTCCGCGATCGCTCCGGTCCGCTCCCCGCCATCACGCCGCCTCAGATCGAAGAAATTTCCGCCACCGGCTCCGGCGACGTCTTTCTCGCGTGCGTGCTCCACGCCTGGCGCCACCGCGGATACGACCTTTCCGCAGCGGTAAACTTCGCCCTGCCGTACGCCGCCGCCAACGCCGCGCACCCGGGAATTGCTGAATTTCCTGAACCCACACCGCCCACTTCCCATAATTTCACCAAATAAAGCCTTGCTTTCACGCTTCAAAAACCGCTTTTTCAGCGGTTTTATTTATGAAAGCCACTATCAAGACCCAAGGCCAGCAGTTCACTGTCACCGAGGGCGACGTTCTCATCGTCAATCGCTACCCCAAGACCGAGGCTGGCAACATCATTGAAATCAAGGATGTGCTCGCTGCCGGCGAAGGCGCCGATTACAAAGTCGGCAAGCCCACGCTCGCCGGTGCTTCTGTTTCCGCCAAAATCCTCGAGAACAAGCGCGGTGATAAAGTCATCGTCTTCAAAAAGAAGAAGCGCAAAGGCCACGAGAAAAAGCGCGGCCACCGTCAGGAGCTTTCCGTCATCAAGATCGAATCCATCAAACTCTAAAGGAAACCACCCACCATGGCGCATAAAACAGGTCAAAGTTCCACCTCCAACGGCCGGTCCAGCAAAGCGAAGCGTCTCGGCGTGAAGCTTTTCGGCGGCGAAGTCGTGCGGGCCGGCGGTATCATCATCCGTCAGCGCGGCAGCAAGACCCACGCCGGCAAGAATGTCGGTATCGGTCGTGACTGGACGCTCTTCGCTTTGAAGGACGGCACCGTCAAATTCGACAAGCCGCACCGCAGCGTCGCCGTCGTCGAGCACGCCTAATCGGCCTCCCGGTTCATCTCTCCAACGCAGCCCGCAACGGCTGCGTTTTTTATTGCCCCAGGTCGACGAACGATCGCGACGTCGACATGATGCGTCCGAGCGAACTCCCACGCTGATGAGCCCAGCGCGGCCGATTTATCTGCACCGCCGCCGTCTTCGCGCTGCTGATCAGCGGCGAGCTCGGGCTTTATTTTTTTCTCCGCCCCTAAACCGAGCGGGCCAAAAACTCAGGTCGCCGCCGGATAACTACCCAGCCACTTCACCATCGGGCACGACGCGCGCAACTCCGCCAGCGCCGCCTTCATGGCCGCGTCTTCGTAGTGGCCGCTCACATCAAGGAAGAAAAAATAATCCCACGGGCGCTTCTTGCTCGGCCGCGATTCGATCTTGGAAAGATTCACGCCGCGCTCGGCTAACGGCATCAGCATCTTCAACAACGCGCCCGAGTGCGAGGCCGCCTCGTCGCCGAGCGAGACGAGCAAGCTCGTGACATCTTTGCCGCCGCCCACGGAGCCGGCCGCTTTGCGCCCGAGCACAAAAAACCGCGTCGTGTTGTCGGCCTTGTCTTGAATGTTTTTCGCCTGCACGGGCACACCGTAGTGCGCGGCCGCCAATTCGCCCGCGACTGCGGCGGCGGTCGGATCGTCTTTGGCGATCTGCACCGCGCGCGACGTGCTCGAAGCCTCGACCAATTGCGCGTGCGGCAAATGCCGGTTCAACCACAGACGGCACTGCGCCAACGCCTGATCTTTGGAATAGACGTGCGTGATTTTATCCAGCGGCGCCTGCGACACGAGCGCGTGCGTGATCTCCAAATAAATTTGGCCGACGATTTTCAGGTCGCTCTCGACGAAGCTGTCCAACGTCTCGCGCACGCTGCCTTCGGTGGAGTTCTCGATCGGAATCACCGCGTGATCCGCTTCGCCTTTTTCCACCGCCGTAAAAATATCCGCGATCGTCGCCATCGCGTGGTAATCCACGCTGGCGCCGAATTTCTTCATCGCCGCGGCGTGCGTGTTGCTCGCTTCAGGCCCGAGGTACGCGATCATCAGCGGCTTCTCGAGCGCGATGGCCGCCGACATGATCTCACGGTAAATCGCGCGCAACGCGTCATGCTTGATCGGGCCTTGGTTCTGGCCAGACACTTTGCGAAACACCGCGTCTTCGCGCTCGGGCACGTAGATCTCGCCGCCGGTACTGCGCTTGATCTTGCCGATCTCGGCCGCGAGCGTGAGGCGCTGGTTGATGAGTTCGACCAGCTGCCGGTCGAGCACGTCGATCTTTTCGCGAATCGGGCCGAGTTCCATGTTAGGCAGAGGGTGTTTCGGTTTCGTCCTTCGCCGGCGCGGGCGCGTCTTCCACGGCCGCAGGCGCTTCAGGCTCCGGCGTGCTGGCCGCGACGGCCTCGGCTTCGGCCGCGATCACGGCCTCCAAGGGCAATTGCTCGTCGGGCAGACCCATGTCGGCGTCGGTCGGCGTCGGCGCGTTCGTGGCGTTTTTCAACCACTCGTCGATCTGGCGCGAGCTCAATACATCGGAAGCCGGCAACTCGTCGATCGACTTCATGCCCGCAAATTCCAGGAAGCGATCCGTCGTGCCGTATTGCAACGGCCGCCCGGGCAGATCCGCCCGGCCCACGATGTAGATCAGATCTCGTTCCAATAATTTATTCACGCCGGCCTCAGCCGACACGCCACGGATCGTCTCAATCTCGGTGCGCGTCACGGGTTGACGGTAGGAAACGACGGCGAGCGTCTCGAGGGCCGATTGACTCAGTTTAACCGGCGGCGGCTCCTGCCGCAAAATCCGCAACCACCGCGCAAACCGCGGCTGCGTCATCAAGCGATAACCACTCGAGCCTTCGATGAGCAAAAGTCCTTCGTCGGCCGCGCGCAGTTCCGCCGCGATCACATCCATCGCCTCGCGGATTTGCGCCGTCGTGATCAATGACGGCACGTCGAGATAGAGCTCCGCGTCTTCGCTACCATCGACGATCGCTTCGACCGGTTCTTCCACGGCGGCGCTGTCTTCGGCCACGGCGGGCGCCTCGATTGATTCCTCCGGCGCCACAGGCACGTCGTCCGGCCCTGGGGTTTCGACGGGTGCGGCGTAGTCGGTCACGATCCCCGGCAATGGCATGGTCTGCTGCTCATGAAAGCGCGTGAACACGCCTTGGATGTCCTTCACCGAGAGCGGCTGGTTGGACGACAGCAACAGAGCCTTGAGAACTTTTTTTAGGTTAAACGCCATGCGGAGAAAATCCCCCCGAGTGAATGCGCCCGCATTTACCTCACGCAACCACGAAAAACTCCCGCCCGCGCCCGCCCGCCGCCAAACGCCTTCCCTGCCCGCCCCCGCAAACGCGCTTGCTCGCCCCACCGCGCATGGGTCTGCTCGTTGCTCCCTCTTTTTTCTCCCATGTGCCAAACCGCCAACTCCCTCCGCCCGCACTCCTCCGTCGTCGTCGACGGCAATGATCGCGCCCCCGCCCGCTCCATGCTGCGCGCCGTCGGCTTCACCGACGAAGATTTCAAGAAGCCCCAGATCGCCGTCGCTTCCTCCGCCAGTAACATGACGCCGTGCAACGTCCACCTCGGCGACCTCAGCGAGCACGCGCAAAAGGGCATCAACGCCGCCGGCGGCAAAGCCGTTTACTTTAACACCATCACCGTCACCGACGGCATCAGCATGGGCACGCAGGGCATGCGCTACTCCCTCGTCTCCCGCGATGTCATCGCCGACTCCATCGAGACCGCCGTCGCCGCCGAGGGCTTCGATGGCCTCGTCGCCATCGGCGGCTGCGACAAAAACATGCCCGGTTGCATGATGGCCATCGCCCGCCTCAACCGCCCCGCCGTCTTCATCTACGGCGGCAGCATCCTCCCCGGCTTCGCCGCCTCCGACTGCGATAAACAAAAGCCCCTCGACATCGTCTCCGTCTTCGAAGCCGTCGGTAAACACGCCAAGGGCGAACTCTCCGATGCCGGCCTGCGCGACGTCGAAGCCAGCGCCATTCCCGGCCCCGGCTCCTGCGGCGGCATGTACACCGCCAACACCATGGCCACCGCCATCGAAGCCCTCGGCATGAGCCTGCCCAACAGCAGCGCCCAACTCGCCGTCGGCAAAGAGAAACGCGAAGACTGCGAACGCGCCGGCGCCGCCGTCATGGCCATGCTCCAGAAAGGCATCAAGCCCCGCGACATCCTCACCCGAAAAGCCTTCGAGAATTCCATCACCGTCTGCCTCGCCCTCGGCGGCTCGACCAATCTCATCCTCCACCTCCTCGCCATCGCCCACTGCGCCGAGGTCCCGCTCACGCTCCAAGATTTCAAGACCATCGGCGACCGCGTCCCGCTCCTGGCCGACGTCAAACCTTTCGGCAAATACGGCATGGCCCACCTCATCCGCATCGGCGGCATCCGCCCGATGATGAAGATCCTCCTCGATCGCGGCCTGCTCCACGGCGATTGCCTCACCGTCTCCGGCGAGACCGTCGCCGAATCCCTCAAAGACGTTAAGCCCTACCCGTCCTATCCCGACCAACAGGACGTCATCCGCCCCTGGGACCAACCCATCAAGGCCGACACCCACCTCCGCGTCCTCCACGGCAACCTCGCCCCAGGCGGTGCCGTCGGCAAGATCACCGGCAAAGAAGGCCTCTACTTCAAAGGCCCCGCCAAAGTCTACGAAAGCGAAGAAGACGCGCTCCAAGGCGTCCTCCGCGGCGACGTGGTCAAAGGCGACGTCGTCGTCATCCGCAACGAAGGCCCCGTCGGCGGCCCCGGTATGCGCGAGATGCTCTCCCCCACCAGCGCCATCGCCGGCCGCGGTCTCATCAAAGACGTCGCCCTCATCACCGACGGCCGCTTCTCCGGTGGCTCGCACGGCTTCGACGTAGGCCACATCACGCCCGAAGCCGCCAAAGGCGGCCCCATCGGCATCGTGAAAAACGGCGACCTCATCGAGATCGACGCCGTCAAAAACACGATGAGCCTGCTCATCCCCGAAGCCGACTACGCCGCGCGGATGAAAGCCTATAAACCGCTCCCGCCCAAAGAAACCCGCGGCGTCCTCGCCAAATACGCGAAGCTCGTCAGCACCGCCTCCGAAGGCGCGGTGACCGACAAGAACCTCTAGCGCCATCCGCTCGGTTCACGGGATGGGAGCTAGGTTTTCCTTCGCACCTATCCCTTGCAAAGCTGGGACATTCGCAACTCCCCTGGCCTGTAGGCATCGCAGGTGTTCGGCCCATGGCCTCATTATCCGTTTAGCGAATAGTATCCGCTTGACGAATAAAAGTGACGGATCGACTTTAATGCGTGCTCAAAAGCTTCGCCGACCGTGACACCGAAAAATTGTGGCTCACCGGGCGCTCTCGACGCCTGCCAGGTGACATCTGGCAGCGAGCGCTCGTCAAACTACAGTTAATCGATGCCGCCGTTGAGTTGTCTTTCCTCAAGTTGCCGCCAGGTAATCGCCTAGAGGCACTCAAGGGAGATCGGCGCGGACAACACTCAATCAGAATCAACGACCAATGGCGCATCTGCTTCCGTTGGTCCGGCACCGACGCCGAGCAAGTCGAGATTTCAGATTACCATTAAGAACCCAGAGGCCATTCTCATGAATCAAACCGCTTCACGCATCCACCCTGGCATCATCCTTCGCACCGAGTTCTTTGAGGCGATGAGCATTACCCAACTCGCAGCCGCCAAGGCCACGGGCATTCCCCAGAGTCGTTTGAGCGAGATTTTGGCGGGACGACGCGCGATCAGCCCAGATACCGCCGCTCGTCTGGGCCGGTATTTTCGGGTCGATCCACGCAACTGGCTAAACCTCCAAGTGGCCTTCGATCTATGGAAACTTGAGCAAGAGTCAGGTCGACAGCTCAATCACGAGGTAAAGCCACTCGTCGCCGCCTGAGCCAATCTGCGACCGAGACGCATGAGACTTTCCCACAGCCCGTGCGTTATCGAAAAACCCCATTTCGGGCATGAACTTAGATCCAACGAGGCGGGAATGTCCCAACTGTTGGGTTCACGGCCACGCCAACGTCCGCGCGCTCGTGAAGCGGAGCGACTCGCCAGTGATCGGATCGGTGAAGGCGAGGGACTTGGCCAAGAGTTGCAGCGGGCGGCGGTAGTCGTCGGTGTTTTCCGGTAGGTGCACGGGATAAATCTGGTCGTGGCAGATCGGGATACCGAGCGCGGCGCAGTGCGCCCGGAGCTGGTGTTTGCGGCCCGTGACGGGCGTGAGTCCGTAGCGCGCCCACGCGCCGCGCGTCTCGAGCAAGGCGAGGCGCGTCTCGGCGTTGGGCGGGCCGGCGACTTCGCGCACTTGCATGAAGCGCTCGGGGTTTTCCTCGAGTCGGCTGCGGTACACGAGCGGCAAGGTCAGCTCGGGGCGCGCGGGCGCGATGGCTTCGTAGTGTTTCTCAATCGCGTGGTCCAAAAAGAGATTTTGATAACGCCCGCGCGTGGCGGCTTGCACGGTGAAGACGACGAGGCCGGCCGTCTCGCGGTCGATGCGGTGGATCGGCGAGAGCGCGGCGAGGCCGAGCTTGCGCTTAAGGCGCACGAGGAGGGTTTCTTGCACGTAGCGGCCCGAGGGGATGACGGGCAAGAAGTGCGGTTTGTCGGCGACGACGAGAAACTCGTTTTGAAAGAGCACGACCTCGTCGAAGGGAATCCGCGGTTCCGCCGCGAGCGCGCGGTAATAATAAATCCGCGCGCCGGGCCGATAAGGACGGTGCGCGTCCACGGTCGCGCCGAGTTCGTCCACGACCTCACCCGCTGCCAGGCGCTCGGCCCAGATCGCGGGCGCGACGCCCGGAAACCGCGCGACGAGAAAGTCCGCCACCGTGGCCCACGAGCCTGCGGGCAAGACGACGCAACTCGGGCTCACGCCGTCGCGCATGGGCAACGTCGCGCGGTCCGTCGCGGGGGCGGCCGAAGAGGAAGCGGGCGGGAGGGGCGAAGGTGTTGCCAAAGGAGCCCGCGTTATCGCGCAAGCCACGGCGCAAGGCGAGCGTCGTTGTGAGCGGAGCGGAAGGCCGCGTGATCGAGGTGGCGGGGGCCACAGTCGCGCGAGGCTGCGAGGCATGACGCCATGCGCAGGCTTGAACCGAGGTCGGACGCCGGTAGCTTCGGGGCATGAGCACACGTGAGGCCGTCCCCGTCAGGTTGAACCCATGGCCGAGCGAGGT
>CAJAFD010000178.1 GCA_903938935.1 uncultured Opitutia bacterium | reverse complement strand
TTTGCCCGCGAAGTTTACGGCCGCACGCCCTCGGGCCGGCCCGCCGCGCTGCGGGCCGAGGTCACATCGGTCGATCGCCTCGCCCTCGACGGCAAGGCCACGCGCAAGGAAGTCACGCTGTGGTTCACCGGCAAAACCGACGGCCCGCGGATGCACCTGCTCATTTATCAACCCAACGGCCTAAAATCTCCGCCACCGGTTTTTCTGGGGCTCAATTTTTTCGGCAATCATACCGTTCACGCGGATCCCGCGATCACGCTCGCGCAGCCGCACGTCGTTTACGATGCGGCTCGTTATCGTCCGGCCGATCCGCAGCCGCAGAAGAAGCCGCCGCAACGCGGGGCGCAGGCCGACAAATGGCAGGTCGAGGCTGTGATCGCGCGCGGTTACGCCACCGCCACGGTGTGGTGTAACGATCTCGCGCCCGACCGCGCCGACGGTCTCGCGGCGCCGGGCAGCGTGTCGGAAATGTTGGGCACCGGTGGCGCCGAGACGCGCGCAGGCGATGCCTGGGGCGCGATGGGCGTGTGGGCTTGGGGCCTCAGCCGCGCGCTCGATTACCTCGAGACCGACCCGGAGCTCGATGCGCCGCGCGTCGCGGTGCACGGGTTTTCACGCCTCGGCAAAGCGGCGATTTGGGCGGCGGCGCAAGACGAGCGTTTCGCGATGCTCATCTCCAACGAGAGCGGCTGCGGCGGCGCGGCGCTGAGCAAACGCATCTACGGCGAGACCGTCGGGATCATTAACAGCAAATTTCCGCATTGGTTTGCGAAAAATTTCCGGCGTTACGACGACAACGAAGCCGCGCTGCCCGTGGATCAACACGAGTTGCTCGCGCTCATCGCGCCGCGGCCGCTCTACGTGGCGAGCGCGGAGGGCGACCAATGGGCCGACCCGCGCGGGGAATTTCTCAGCGCGCAAGCCGCGGAGCCGGTTTATGCGTTGTTCGGCAAAAAAGGGCTCGGCGTGACCGCGATGCCGTCGCTCGACACGCCCGTGGGCGACACAATTCGTTACCACAACCGCACGGGCAAACACGACATGACCGCCTACGATTGGGCGCAGTATCTCGATTTCGCGGATCGTCATCTGCGGCGTTGAGCGCGCGTCGCCGCCGGCGATGTCGGCGGAAAATTATTTCGCTCCCGCCGCCGGTGCGCCGTGGAGAAAGGCGTGGAGCTCGGCGGCGAGTTTGCCGCCGAAACCAGGGACGTCGGCGATCGCGGCGATGTCGGCGGCGCGGAGTTTTTCGATGTCGCCGAAGTGTTCGAGCAACGTCGTGCGGCGGACGGCGCCGAGGCCGGGAAAATCATCGAGCACGCTCTCGCGGATTTTGCGCGAGCGCAGATCGGCGTTGTAGGTGTTGGCGAAGCGGTGGGCTTCGTCGCGCAGGCGCTGGAGGAGATTGAGCGCGGGGGAATTGAGCGAGAGGTTGAGCGGCGGGCGCTCGTCGGGGAAAATGATCGTCTCGTGTTTCTTCGCGAGGCCGATGAGTGGCGGCGGCGTGAGATCGAGGGCGACAAAGGCTTTGAGCGCGGCGCCGATCTGGCCACGGCCACCGTCGATCACGACGAGGTCGGGCAATGGTTTTTGTTCATCGCGCAGACGGCGGTAGCGGCGGCCGACGACTTCTTCCATGGCGCGGAAATCGTCGTTGCCCATGAAACTTTTGATTTGGAAGCGGCGGTAGTTGTCTTTGTCGGGCCGGCCGTCGACGAAGCGGACCATCGAAGCGACGACGAAGGTGCCGGAGATGTGGGAAATATCGAAGCACTCCATCGAGCGCGGCGGCGGGTCGAGCGCGAGCGCTTCGCCGAGGAGGCGTACGGCTTCGGCGCTGGCATCGGGCAACGCGAGCGTGGGATCGGTGCGCTCGAAGTTGCGGGTCTTGGCCAAGGTTTTTTCGAGGGCGAAAACGATGTCGCGCAGCTCGGCGGCTTTCTCGAATTGTTGTTTCTCGGCGGCCGCGAGCATCTCGGTGCGCAGCGATTCGAGCCATTCGCGGGATTTGCCTTCGAGAAACGCGCACGCCTCGTCCACGCGTTGGCGGTACACGGCGGGAGTGACGGTGTTTTCGAAACCGTAAAGTTCTTGGCGGACGTCGTCGTAAAGTTGCCACGTGCCGTCGGGGAGTTTTTTCGGCGTGGCGTCGCCGAGCAGCACGCCGAATTGACGGCGCATCTGGGCGAGGGTTTTGCGGAGGAGCCCGCTGTGGGCGAAGGGGCCGAAATAGCGCGAGCGGTCTTCTTTTTTGAAACGCGTGAGGCGGACGCGCGGGAGTTCCTCGGTGACATCGACGCGGACGAGGAGGAAGCGTTTGTCGTCGGTGAAGTCGGTGTTGTACTTCGGTTTCCACTGCTTGATCAGCTTGCCTTCGAGCAGCAGCGCCTCGGGTTCGGATTTCACCTCGTGCACGTCGAAATCGGCGATCATTTCGATGAGGGCGCGGATTTTCGGGTGCCACGTCATGGCGCGCGACGGTGTGAAATACGTGGAGACGCGTTTTTTGAGATTCTTGGCTTTGCCCACGTAAATGATGCGCCCGAGACGGTCCTTCATGAGGTACACGCCGGGCTGGTCGGAGAGGCGGCGGACCTTCTCCTTTAGATTTACGGTTTCGCCAGTTGGCATTTTGGCAGAATCCGCCTAAGATCGTTTCTCGCAAGTATGGTTTCTTCCAGCAACACCCCCGCGACCCGCAAACCGGTCGCCCAACTTTATTACGAACTGCTCACGCTCGGTGATGAATTGCTACTCGGGCTGACGGCCAACGGCCACCTCACGTTCATCGGCGCGCAACTGGGCCGGCGCGGCGTGACCTTGCGGCGCAACATCACGATCACCGACGACGCCGACGCGATTGTCGCGCAATTTCGCGAAAGCTGGGCGCGGGCCGATGTGGTGATCACGACGGGCGGACTCGGGCCGACGTGTGACGACCGTACGCGCGAATGTCTCGCCGAAGTCCTCGGCCAAAAACTGGTCCACGATGCGAGCGTCGAGGCGAGCATCGTGGCGCGTTTCGCGCGGCTCGGGCGCACCATGACGCCCAATAATCTCAAGCAAGCGCTCGTCTTCGAGCGCGGCGAAGTGCTCGTGAACGCCAACGGCACCGCTCCCGGTCTTTGGGTCGAGCAGGATGGGAAGATCCTTGTGATGTTGCCCGGCCCCCCGAACGAGTTGCAGCCGATGTTTATCGAGCAGATCGTGCCGCGGCTCGCGGCTCGCGGCTTGCTCACAGAGAAAGAAGCTTACGTGCAACTGCGCACTTCGGGCGTGGGCGAGAGCGCATTGGAGACGCGGTTGCAGCCGATTTTTGATCGCTTCGGCGCGGCGCTGAGCATCGCGTTTTGCGCGCATTCGGGCCACGTGGATTGCCGGGTGAGTTCGCCCGGCGGTCAGTTGGACGACGTGCAATTGCAGGTCATCGCCGCGGAGTGCGCAAAACTGCTCGGCGAGGATTTTGTCTGCTACGGCCACGATTCGCTGGCGAAGGTGTGCGCGGATATGTTGCGCGCGCAGGAAAAGACCCTCGCGTGTGCCGAAACGGCGAGCGGCGGCTTGCTGGCGAATTCGTTTACGGATATTTCCGGCGCCTCGAAATTTTTCGCGGGCGGCACGGTGTGTTACTCTAACGAATCCAAAATGCAGCTCCTCGACGTGCCCGAGTGTCTGCTCGCGCAACACGGCGCGGTAAGCGCGGAGAACGCGGTCGCGATGGCGACGGGCGCAGCGGAGAAACTCGGGGCGGACTACGCGGTCGCGATCACGGGTTTCGCCGGTCCCTGCGGCGGCACGCAGGAAAACCCGGTCGGGACTTTCTTCCTCGCGCTGCACGCACCGCATGGCGTGTGGTCGAAAAAACTC
>CAJAFD010000177.1 GCA_903938935.1 uncultured Opitutia bacterium | reverse complement strand
TTATCGGGCGGCATGCGCAAGCGTGTTGCACTCATCAGTGCGATTGCCAACGACCCAACCCTGCTTCTGCTCGACGAACCAACCAACCATCTCGATCTCGAGGCCCTGCTCTGGTTCCAAGAATACCTCACGCGTTACCCCGGTGGCCTCGTCGTCATCTCCCACGATCGCGCCTTTCTCAACGCCCTGTGCACCGGCATGCTCGAGCTCCGTTCAGGTTCGCTGAACTACTACCACGGCAACTACGACAACTACCTCACGGAAAAAGAAGCCCGCAAAGCCCAACAAGCCGCCGCCTTCAAAACCCAGCAACGCGAGATCGCCCACCTCCAAGTCTTCGTGGATCGCTTCGGCGCCAAAGCCTCGATGGCCTCTCGCGCGAAATCCAAAGAGAAACAAATCGAGCGCCTGAAAGAAGCCGCCGTCGAGGAACCCACCGAGGAACTGCGCAAGATGAACTTCAAGTTCCCGCAGCCTCCGCGTTCCGGCCTGAAGGTCATCGACCTGAAACACGTCCGCCAGTCCTACGGCTCGCACGTCGTTTACAGCGATCTCAACTTCGCCGCCGAGCGCGGCCAGCGCATCGTCCTCGTCGGCCCCAACGGCGCCGGCAAATCCACGCTCCTCAAAATCCTCGCCGGCGTCATCGAGATCCAAGGCGGCGAGCGCGACCTCGGCAGCAACGTCGTCCCCGGCTACTTCGCGCAAAACCGCCTCGATAACCTCGATGCCGACGCGACCGTGTTCGAAAACGTGATGTCGCTCCGTACGAACGAGAATCAGCTCACCGAGCAACAAGCTCGCGCCATTCTCGGCGCGTTTCTCTTCCGCAAAGACGACGTCCACAAACCGATCTCCGTGCTCTCCGGCGGCGAAAAATCCCGCCTCGCCCTCGCCCGCATCCTCGTGAAGCCGCCAAATCTCCTCCTCATGGACGAGCCGACGACGCACTTGGACATCCAGTCGATCGACGCCCTCGTCCACGCGCTGAAAAACTACGAAGGCACGCTCATCTTCATCAGTCACGACGTGCACTTCATCCGCGCCCTCGCGCAGAATGTCCTCCACGTCCACAGCGGCCGCCTCACGCCGTACTTCGGCGACTACGATTATTTCCTCGAGAAATCGAAAGCCACCGATGCCCGCGCCGCCCTCACCGCCGGCTTCACCGACGCCCGGCCCAAGCAAGCCGCCGCGCCCGCCAAAGCTGCCGCGCCCGCCGCCGCCCCAGTCGCGAAAAAACCCACGCCCAACGAAATCCGCAAATTCCGCGAAGAAGTCGGCGCGCTGGAGAAAAAAGTTTCCGAGCTCGAAGCCAAACAAGCCGAGATCACCACCGCGCTCGAAGATCCTGCGTCCTACGCCGACAAGGGCAAATTCCATCACCTCAACCGCGAGCTCAGCGCCGTCGTCGACCAACTCACCGCCGCCACCACGGCCTGGGAAACCGCCGCCACCAAGCTGGCTGAGATGGAAAAATAGATCGGCGCTCAGCCGATCATTTCATCGATCAACGTCGGCGTCGTGCCCGCGACGTCGCCGACGCGGATCGCCTGCGCCAACATCGCCTGAGCCGCCGCCAACGCTGCGGCGTCGTTCGCGTGAATCACGGCCAACGTCGCGCCCGCGGCGACGGATTCGCCCACTTTCACGAGCTCGCTGAAACCTACCGCGTGATCGACGCCATCCGCCGCCTTCACGCGCCCTGCACCCAGGCGCAACGCCGCGAGCGCCACGCCCATCGCGTCGACATCGTGCACGAAGCCCGCGCGCGTCGCCGCGAGTGCGACTTTAAATTTCGCCTGCGGTAAACGGGCCGGTTCATCGACGACCCGCGCATCGCCGCCCTGCGCCGTGATCATCGCGCGGAATTTTTCGAGGGCCGCGCCCGATGCAATACTATGCGCCAACGCCGCCCGCGCTTCGGTCGCCGTCCGCGCCACGCCGGCCAACACCAACATCTGCTCGGCGAGCGCGTAGGTGACTTCCATCGTATCGGCCGGGCCGCGACCTTTGAGGCACTCGATGGATTCGGCGACTTCGAGCGCGTTGCCGACGGCGCGACCGAGCGGTTGCTCCATCGCGGTGAGAATCGCGCGCGTGGGTTTGCCCATCGCGGTCGCCACCGAGACGAGTGCCTGCGCGAGTTCACGCGCCTGCGCTTTTTCTTTCATGAACGCGCCGCGGCCGAATTTCACGTCGAGCACGAGTACGTCGATGCCCTCGGCGAGTTTTTTCGCGAGGATGCTGCCGCAGATCAGCGGGATGCACTCGACGGTCGCCGTCACGTCGCGCAGCGCGTAAAGTTTTTTGTCGGAGGGCGCCAATTCCGCCGTCTGGCCGATGAGCGAGAGCCCGATGGTTTCCAACTCCGCGCGGTATTCCGCCATCGTGAGGTTCACGCGGAAACCGGGAATCGATTCGAGTTTATCGAGTGTGCCGCCGGTGTGACCGAGGCCTCGACCGGAAATCATCGGCACGGCGACGCCGCAGGCCGCGACCATCGGCGCGAGGTGGAGCGAAACTTTATCACCCACGCCGCCGGTCGAGTGTTTGTCGGCCTTAGGATATTTCACGCTCGAGAGATCGGCGACGACGCCGGAGTGCATCATCGCTTCGGTGTAGAGCGCGGTTTCCGCGGGCGTCATGCCGCGCAGGTAAATCGCCATGAGCAACGCCGAGAGTTGATAATCCGCCCAAGAGCCATCGGTGGCGCCCCGCACAAACGCCGCGATCTCGTCGCGACTCAGCGCCAGGCCGTCGCGTTTTTTGGCGATGATATGTTGGGGAAACAGCATGGGTTCAGCCCAAACGCCCCGCGCGCCAAAGGCAACCGCGCGGCCACGCGGGCGAAAACGGGCTTTTCCTTGGCACGCTCGGAGCCGCGTGTTGAATGAGGCGATGTTTACCATTCTTGGCGCCGACGGTAATGAATATGGCCCCGCTTCGCTTGCGCAGGTGCGCGCGTGGATGAACGCCGGGCGCGCCAACCTCGACACACGTGCCAAATTACCGGGCGAGACCGAATGGCGCCGACTCGGTGACATCCCGGAGTTCAACGGCGAGACCTCCGCTTCGCTTCCGCCCACGCTGGACGGCAGCGCGCCCGCGGCTTCGACGCCAGTAGCTTCTGAACACCGCGAGCCTGAACTCGCCGACCGACTGACCCGACTGAAGGCGGTGTCATTGGATACCTTAATCGGCATCGTGATCGCGTCTCCCGGCGCGCTGATCCTCGGCGAAGCTTTTCTCGAGGCCGTTGTCGCCATGGTACGCGGACAAGATCTAGATTTTTCCGAGATCGAGCCCGGGCGTTTGTTAATTGGCTTCGCGGTGCTTGGCCTCGCGACGTTTGCGCTGCAACTCGTCCAAATTTACCTCGTCTCCACGCGCGGACAAACCCTGGGCAAACGCTTTCTCGGCATCCGCATCGTGCGCGCCAGCGATGGTTCCAATCCCGGCTTCGCGCGCGCGTGGCTCCTGCGCGCCTTGGTGCCAGGAATCATCGGGATGCTGCCGACGATCGGAAGCGTGTTCACCATCGTGAACTACGGCTTCATTTTTCGCGCCGACCGGCGTTGCCTTCATGACCTGCTGGCCGACACGCGCGTTGTGAAAGTGAATCCGAAAAAACTTTAAACGAACGGCGGTTGATCCGAAAAAATCCGCTCGGTCGCGCGTTTTCAGCCGCGCCCGCGCACACCGAGGTTCAGCGTTTTCCGGCAGTAATCGAGACTGCGCTCCATGTGCTCGAGTTGTTGAACCTTGAGCGCCTCAATGTGGCGGGCACGACCTTCGTCGGTGTCTTCGGTCAAATGCGGCTGCCCGTAAGGCCGGCCACGTTTCGCCAACGCAACAAAGCGGGAGAAATCGCGCGAGCGTCCACGTGGGAACCAGCGCGTCCAAAACTCATCCGCGTAAACCGGCAAAATCACCGGCGGGCGCGCCGTGATGGGCTTACAATAAATGTGCACGTTCGCTGGGATAATTTCGGCCGCTCGCGCGACGATCGCTTTGAAGTCGGGCGTGCCTTCGCCGAGCGGTACCCATTGCACGGCGACGCCGCCCTCGGTTTCGTAGACGACCGAATCGCGCAAGTGAAACGTCACGGCGTAAGGGCCGAGTTCCTCGAGCGTCGTCATCGGATCCTCGGCGACGAAGACCGGATTTCCGGTATCCAGATAGGAGCCGACAAAATCCGCGCCCGCCGTCTCGATCAGTTGCCGCGTTTCCCAGGCGAGAAGATCTTTATGATTTTCGAGGCCGATCTTGAGACCGGCATCCATCGCTTGGCTGCGCACCTCACGCAGAATTTTGATCGCCGTCTCGATGTGGCGCTCCACCGGACCGGGCGGAAAATGATAACGATCCGACGCGAGCAACGTGCGCACGATGGGCGAGCCCATGGCGGCGGCGCGCTCGATGTTTTTGCGCAAAGTCGCGACGG
>CAJAFD010000176.1 GCA_903938935.1 uncultured Opitutia bacterium | reverse complement strand
GGCATGGACTTGAGGAACCAGATGTGCGTCACGGGGACGGCCATCTCGATGTGACCCATGCGCTCGCGACGGACGCGGGCGATGGTCACTTCGACGCCGCAACGATCGCAGACGACGTCCTTGTATTTGATGCGCTTGTATTTTCCGCAGGCGCATTCGTAGTCACGGACCGGCCCGAAGATCTTTTGGCAGAAAAGACCGCCTGGCTCGGGCTTGAAGGTGCGATAGTTGATCGTCTCGGGGTTCTTCACTTCGCCCTTGGACCATTTGCGGATGGTCTCGGGCGAGGCGACGGTGATGGACACGCAGTCGAACGGGCTCTCTTCGAGGCCCAAGGCGGCGCGGGCTTCGTCACGGTTGGAGGCGGCGGTTTCGGCGGGTTGAATCATGGCTTTAGCTCCTGAATTTTTTTAAGAGTGAACGGGATGCGGGCGGCGGTTTAAGAACCGTAGCTGAGCGCGTCGCGTTTCTGGAGTTTGATATCCAGGCCGAGGGACTGGATTTCTTTAATGAGAACGTTGAAGGACTCAGGCGTGCCGGCGACGAGGGTATTGTCTCCCTTGACGAGCGACTCGTAGATCTTGGTGCGGCCCTGCACGTCGTCGGATTTGACGGTGAGGAGCTCCTGAAGGGTGTGCGCGGCGCCGTAGGCTTCGAGCGCCCACACTTCCATTTCGCCGAAGCGCTGGCCGCCGTATTGGGCTTTGCCGCCCAACGGTTGCTGCGTGACGAGGGAGTATGGACCGACCGCACGGGCGTGGATCTTGTGCGAGACCAGATGGTTCAGCTTCATCATGTAGATGTAGCCGACCACGACCTCTTGATCGATCTTCTCGCCGGTGCGTCCGTCGAAGAGCGTGCTCTTACCGGAAGTCGGCAACTTGGCCTCCTTGAGGTATTCGCGGACGCGTTTTTCGGAGATGCCGTCGAACACCGGAGTGGCGACCTTGAGCCCGAGCTTCTTACAAGCCCAACCCAAGTGCGTCTCGAGAACCTGTCCGACGTTCATGCGCGAGGGCACGCCGAGGGGGTTCAAGCAGATTTCCACCGGAGTGCCGTCCGGCAGGAACGGCATATCTTCTTCGGGCACGATCTTGGCGACGACGCCCTTGTTACCGTGGCGGCCGGCCATCTTGTCACCGACTTCAAGCTTCTGCTTGGTGGCGACGTAAACTTTGACCTGCTTAATGGCACCGTCTCCGGAGCCTTCACCGGCCTCGACCGCGCCGATCTTGCGCTCACGGTCGGTTTCGAGCTCGTCGAACTTGGTCTGATACGAGCCGATGATTTCCATGATCTTGATGCGAACCGGGGACGGATCGATCTGGACGTGTTTGGAAACGGCCGCGAGACGACGGAGGAGAGTCTTCGTGATCTTGCGGTTGGCGGGGATGATGATTTCGCCGGACTCGCCGTTGATGACGTCGAGCGGGATTTTTTCACCGAGGAGGATGTTGGAGAGCGCTTCCGTGAGGCCTTCGCGCAGTTTATCGATCTGCGTTTTGTATTCCTCTTGGATTTGCTTCACCTGACGACGACGGTCGGAAGGCGAGAGTTTTTCTTCCTGGTTATCGATGCGGGAAGAAACCTTCACGTCCATGATGATGCCACCGACGCCCGACGGAACGACGAGCGAGGTGTCTTTAACATCAGCCGCTTTTTCGCCGAAGATGGCGCGGAGGAGTTTTTCCTCGGGCGCGAGTTCGGTTTCGGATTTCGGAGTGATTTTGCCGACGAGAATATCGCCAGGTTTCACTTCGGCACCAATGCGGATGACGCCATTATGGTCGAGATGCTTCAGGGCTTCTTCGCCGATGTTCGGGATGTCGCGCGTGATTTCTTCCGGCCCGAGCTTGGTGTCGCGGGCGTTGACTTCGAATTCCTGGATGTGAATCGAGGTGAAGATGTCTTCCTTCAGCACCTTTTCGGAGATGAGGATAGCGTCTTCGAAGTTGTACCCGTTCCACGGCATGAAGCCGACGAGGACGTTGCGGCCGAGCGCCATCTCGCCCTTGTCGGTCGAAGGACCGTCGGCGATGATTTGTCCGGCTTTGATTTTTTGACCGAGCGCGACGATGGGCTTCTGATTGAAGCAGGTGCCAGCGTTCGAGCGCATGAATTTACGCAGCTCGTAGATGAAGACGTGATTCTTCGGGTCGTGCTTGAGGTTGCGCGGGAGCTCGCCGTCTTTGGTGACGACGATGCGTTTCGCATCCACGGAGGCGACGATGCCGGATTCATCCGCGACGACGACGATCTTGGAGTCGCGAGCGACGCGTTCTTCGATCCCGGTGCCGACGAGCGGCGACTCAGCCTGGAGGAGCGGCACGCCTTGGCGTTGCATGTTGGCGCCCATGAGCGCGCGATTCGCATCGTCGTGCTCAAGGAACGGAATCAT
>CAJAFD010000175.1 GCA_903938935.1 uncultured Opitutia bacterium | reverse complement strand
ATCTCGCCCTCATCTGCGCCTTGTTATTTCAACCGCTGGCCACCTGGGCGAGCGACGGCACCGCGTTTCGCCAAGAGCTACAAACCGCGCTACGACGCGACTTGGAACGCCTCTACCTCGCCAGCAACACCGAGCGCGCGCAGAACACGAAACCCAAAGATTTCTATAAACCTTTTCTTCTTTCAGGGCTGATCAATCTCCACGCGCAAACGCAAGAGCGCGTACTCGTCGATTGGGCGAAAGCAGACTTGCTCTGGATCACGCGGTGCTCGGTGGACGCACAAGGTAAAATCATCCCGTACTTCGGCGGCTCGTTTCGTTTTTTGGCCTCTTTTTGCGACGCGTATCTTTACCTCACAGCGCGCCATATGCTCACACCGGCCGAGGCCGCGGAGATCGCCGCGCAAATCACAGCCAACGCCGACGCACGTCTGAACCGCGCCGATTTTGGTGCGCAAAATCGCGGACTGATCCTCGGCGCCGAACTGCTTTTTTGCGCCCACGCCGTGCCCGATGCGCCACAGGTCCAACGCTGGCGCCAGATGGGAGAAGCGCTCGTCAGTGATAGCCTCAATGGCTGGTCCGTCGAAGATGCCTCCATCTACGAACCGTTCTGGTTTAATTACCTTCTCACGCTGGAAGAACTGCGCGGCGAACTGCCCGAGCGCATGAAAAAAATCACCGCGCGCTATTATTTCGATCACACTAAGGCCTTACTCCTGCCCAATGGCCTTTTACCCGATTGGGGCGACGGCGATTGGACGCACAGCTGGATGTGGCAAGTCGCCAATCTCATCCTCGCCGGCAGTCATTACCGTGATGGCACGTATCTCACCGCCGCCCGCCAACTCTACGACGCCAATCACGCATACTATAAAGAACTCCCTGCTGAAGCCGTCGGCGCCCTCGGCATCGCCCTGCGCTGGCTCGATCCGGCCATACCTTTTTCCCCGCTTAAACAGGATAAATCCGCCGAGGTCGTCGATGATCTCATTTCCAAAAAAATCACCTTCCGCGGTACCGCCGGCACGTACGCCCTTTTCAACTACCGCGACGTCGGCCCCTACGGCCGCTTCACCCGCGATTACCAACGCGCCCAGCTCGACGCCCACGAGGAAAAACCCCACCACGGCCACGCCGACGAAAACTCTTTCGCGCTCCTCATGCAGGACGGAACCGTTTTACTCGCCGATGGCGGCTATCGCGCCAAGCGCGGCCAAGGCTGGCGCGCCGATGTTTTCCATAACCGCATCGTCGCCCGCACCGGCTTCCCGCCCGAGGGCGACATCTTCAACTACCTAAGCACCGATACGACCTACCATGAAGTTCAGACTGAGAAAATCCACTTTGGTACGTTCGGCAGCCTGGACTACGCGCGCACGCGACTGACCGACGACGAACGCGGCTACACGGGCGACCGCATTACCCTTTTCGCGCCCGAGAGCGGCCTCACGATCGTCGTGGATTCGCTCTTGATCGACCGCGCCGGCAGCAAAGTTTTTAGCAACACTTGGCACCCCGATCACATCCTGAAAAAAGGCGACAACTGGGTCCTCTCCCATCCCGAGCGCATCGCAATCCGCCAAGAATCTTGGCCCAATCCTCACTCACGCGATCTGTTGATCCAATTCATCGGCAACCGCGATAAGGTCGCCCAGACGCGCGAGATTGATCGACGCTTCAACCCCTCGGAGACTTTTTTCCAGTATTTGAAAAACTATTTTTTCAAAGGGCAGCGTCTGACATTTGTCACCGTACTCCGTCCCATTAAGGCCGGAAATTTTGACCCAACTGTCCTCGACGAAGTAAAATTGCTCACCGCTGAGCATGACGACGGTCGCACGCTTGGCCTCCAATTCCAACTCGGAGGCGAGCCCATCACGGTCGGCCTAAAACTCGATCAAACGATCGGCCTCACCAATCTGCGTGGTCGCCCGATGTTTGATGTCGCCACCGGCACCGTCGACTACGGCGCCCTACGCACCGATGCAGATTTCGCCTACGTTCGCGAACGACGCGACGGCACGCGTGAATTCGGTTTCCAATACGCTACGGCTTTGGCCTATGCGGGTGCACCGTTTTTCAAACAACCGGTCTGGGAGGCGATGTACCAGGGCCTCGAAAATTTCGCCGTCGCCGATCGCCGCGACAAAATGCCGCGCTGGCATGAAATTATTCCGGCGCCTGCGCAAAAATAATCGCGGCACCGCAACCCGATTCAGCCCCAAAAATCACTTTTAGAAATAAATCTCATGCATCGTCTCAACTTAATTTTAACCTTCATTTTGACCGCTAGCGTTGGCCTGTCCCTGCCGACTACTTCACGCCCCAATTTCGTCTTCATCATCGGCGACGATATTAGCGCCGAGGACTTCGGCTGCTACGGCAACCCTGGCATTCACACGCCCAATATTGACCGTCTCGCCGCGCAGGGCCTGCGCTTCACCAATGCCTATCTGACTGCCTCAAGTTGCAGCCCGAGTCGGAGCAGCATTT
>CAJAFD010000174.1 GCA_903938935.1 uncultured Opitutia bacterium | reverse complement strand
GCGTCGCGATCGGCGATGATCACGCGCGCACCGGCGCGGACAAACGCATGGGCAATCGCAGCGCCGATGCCCGAGGCGCCGCCGGTGACAAACGCGGTTTTGGAGGCGAGGATAAACACGTCGACAGCGCGGCGCATTTGCGCGCCCAAGTCCAGCCCACAAGCGCGCCCCACGCGCTCGCTCAACCGGCGCGCACGAGCACGAGAAGACCGGGCCCGCGGAACTGCACGCGCTCCTGCCACGCCATGCTGCCGCGCACGAGCTGCGCGTCGGGGAGGTGCTTGATAAGCGTCTCCAGCACGACACGCGCTTCCATGCGCGCGAGCGGCGCACCCACACAGAAGTGCATGCCGTAGCCAAAGGAAAGATGGTCGATCTTCGTGCGGCGGATCTCGAACGACTCCGGGTTTTCGACGTTGGCGGGATCGCGGTTGGCGGCGCCGATGACTTGGAAGACCATTTCGTTTTCGGCGAACTCCACGCCGTTAAACGTGTGGGTCTTTTTCACGCGGCGGAAATTGCGTTGCTTGGGCGCCTCATAGCGCAGCGCTTCCTCGATGGCGGGGTGAATGAGCGCGGGATTGGCTTTGAGCGCGGCCCATTGCTCGGGGTGCGTGAGCAGCAAATGCACGAGGCTGCCGATGAGGTTGGTCGTCGTCTCGTGGCCGGCGGTGAGGATGGTGTTGCAGGTGGCGAGCAACTCATCGCGGGAAAAGCCTTTGCCGCCTTCCTCGGCGAGCGCGAGGGCGGTGATGAGATCGTCCTGGGGCTGCGCGCGGCGGGCGTCGATCAAGGCGTTCATGTAGGCGAACATCGCCACGAGACTCGTCTGCGAAATCATCGCCGGGCCGAAGGTCGTGCGGCCCGTGCCTTGGAAACCGAGAATGTCGGACGACCATTTTTTGAAAAGATGTCGGTCGGCGGCCGGCGCGCCGAGCATTTCGGCGATGAGGACGACGGGGAGCGGATGCGCGACTTCGTGGATGAAATCGAACCGGCCGCTGGCGACCGCGGGGGCGATCATGGACTCGGCGAGCTCGCGGATGCGGGGCTCGAGGGCGTTGATGGTTTTCGGCGTGAACGCCTTTTGCACGAGGGCGCGCATGCGCGTGTGATCAGGGGGATCGGAGCCGATTACATCTTTTTGGGCGAAGTAGTGGCGGAGCGGGCAGAGTTGTTGACGCTCGTCATCGGTGAGACCGGCGAAGAGCTGGCCCTGGCGATTTTCGTTGGAGAGGTTTTCTTTGTCTTTGAGCGAAATGGCGACGTCGTCGAAGCGGCTCACGACCCAAGCCTTCCATTGATCGCTCCAAAACACGGGCGCCTCGTCGCGCAACTGGCGATAAATCGGATAAGGATCGACCATCATCGCCGGGGAAACCAGCAACTGATCGAGCGCAGGGTGGGAGCAGACGCGGCGGGGTTTCTGGAAAAACATGCCTTTTAGATTGAAACGAAATCACGGCGTTTGTCGTGACTGATTTTATGCCTTCAAAAAGAACATTCTTCTCACTGCGCTACACTTGAGCGCAAAAAAGCCTGGGCAATATAGCCCCGGCAAATAACCTTACACGAAAATCTATGCTCAGGGTAGCGCGCGGATCATGAGATCCTTGTAATAAGTCACGCTCTTGGGGTCGTGGCCTTGGAGGGCGATCGTGCCGGAACTGAGTTTACGGCCATTCATGTTCTTGAGCGTTTTCGACGGATCCCAATCGGCGGGCTCGGTCCAATCCACGGTGGTTTTGCCGTCGATCTGGATTACGATACGTTTGCCGTCGACCTTGATGTAATAATCGAACCACACGTCGTCGGTGCTCGGGGCGACGTCCATCACGTCTTTCACCGCGTAGAGACCGCCGGTCTTCTTCTTGTCGGTGTGCGTGGAGTTGACTTGGCACTCGTAGCCTTTGCTCGGCCAGCCTTTGGGCTCGTAGGCGGTGTGGAGGTAGATGCCGGAGTTGGAACCCTTGGTGGTTTTCACCTTGGCCTTGAACTCGAAATTTTTGAACGCGGCGTTGCCGTCAGCGCCGTAAAAAAGATGCGCGCGGCCCGTGCCGATTTTGAGCACGCCGTCTTCGACGATGAAGGAGCCCGGACCTTCTTCCGTGGCTTTCCAGCCGGAGAGATCTTTACCGTTGAACATAGAAATCCAAGCGCCGGCTTTATCGGCGGCCGCTGCGACCGAGACCAAGAGGGCGAGGACGGGGATTAAGAAAGCAAAACGTGTTTTCATCGGAGACGATCTTTTGGCGGCGCCACTCACCGTGTCGAGAACTGAGGCGGGAAATCGCGAAGGTTGGGCGCCTATCGAGCCGCCGGCAAACGAAGCCGATTTTTAAATTCGTTCGGGAGGTTGGCGGCGTCGAGCCAAGTGCGAGCGGCGGCGGGGGCGTTGTCGAACCAACGCGCGTAGGCGGCCGCAACGGCGGCTTCGCGGGCCGCGGGGACGGCCAGGGTTTGAGCCCACGCGAGCGTGGCCGCGGGATCGCGTTGGGCGAGTTGCGGCGCAATTGAGGCGGCCGCGACGGTCTGCGTCGCAGCGGGCAGCGACGCGACGAAATCGCGGGCCGCCGCTGCGTCGGCGAGTGTCCAATACGAAAGTGCGCCCGTGAGCGCGGGCGTCGCCGCGGCACCGACAACCTGGGTGCTGGCCCAACGCGTGGCCGCAGCGGGGTCAGCCTGCGCCCACGCGGAGGCGATAGTGACGAGCGCAGCCTCGCGGGCGGTAGCGGCGGAGAGCGACTGAGCCCAAGCGAGCGCATTGGCGGGTTCGCGAGCGAGCAACCCAGCGAGGTGCGCCGCCGCCGCGTCTTGCGCGGGACTAGGCGGGAGCGCGGCGACGTACTGCGCCGCGGCGGCAGGCGCGGTGGCGACCCAACTCACGAGCACGTTATTGAGCGCGAGGGTGGACGCGGAGCCGGACGGGAGTTGCGCGATAAAGTCGAGCGCCGCCGCGGGGTTTTTCACCGCGAGCGCGCGGGCTACGTCGAGCGCGACGCGGGTTTGCGTGTCACCCGCTGGCAAAAGCGGGACGAGGCCTGCCGCGGCCGCGGGGTCGGTGAGCGTGAGTTTTTGCAGCGCGAGAAACAACGTACGTTCAAGCGCGGGACCGGTGAGGGAAATGTGCGCGAGCTCGATGACCTGCAGCGGCTCGGTGCGCGCGAGTTCGTGAAGCGCACTTTCCAGCGCAGGCGCACGATCGGCGGACGGGAGCTGTTGCGCCCAAGCGAGTGCGGCGGGCGCATCGGCGCGCAGCCAGACGCCAGCGAGAGCGCGCAGGGCATTTTCACGCGCGGGACCAGCGGGGACAAGGGCGAGGCGAGCGGAGGCCGTCGCGGGATTTTCGCGCGCAAAAGTGTCGAATAAGACGTTGTAGATCGCGGCCTGTTCTCGCGTCGTCACCAGTTCGCGCGCGAGCGCGAGGGCGCGGTCGGGGTCGCGACGATGCAGCGCTTCCAGTAACAAAAAAAGCGCGGTGTCGTAATCGGCGCCACGCGGAAGCGCGCGCAACGCCAGGAGCGCAGCCTCGGCATCGCGTTCGAGGAGCGCCTGAAACGCTTGTCCCAGCGCGCGCGCGCGCCCCCGTGGATCGGCCAGCTGGGAGGCGGCGACGAGTGCCGCATGCTCCGCCGTGAGATCGGCGGGGCGAACAACCGCAATGGATCGCGAGGGGGAGACCGAAGGTGATGAGGCCGCGAACGGCGCCGATGGTCGCAGGAGTAACGTCGCGACCGCGCCGAGCGCGGCAGCGATCAAGAGCGCGAAGAACCTACGGCGATTCATCGGTAGGGCCGGGAGGCTTACGGCAATTCGTAAATCTCGACGAGCGCGAGACCGGTGGTGCCGCCGACGCCGGTGACTTGCGCGGTGTAAGCTCCAGGGGCGAGCGTCACGATCATCGCAGCGTCAGCGCTGCCGGAGGCGAAGGCAAAGGCGCCAGCTTGCGCCGATGCGGTGGTGATCGCAGCTGCATCGGCCGAGGTGCTCCAGCCGGAGTTCACGAAGACGGGCGTATTGCCGGAGAAGAGCGTGAGCTGCGGACGAGCGAGAACGCCGGTGAGGTTAAAGGCGGCAAGCGCGGGACCAGCGGCACGAATGAGGACGCGTTTCGGCAACGTGCCGCCGATGATCAAACCGGAGATGAGCATTTCATTGCCCGTGCCCGCGAGCGCGCGGGTGGAAAGGTTGACGAGATTTTGGCCGACCGTGGCGGTGGAGAGATCGTAAACTTCGATGAGGCCGACACCGGCAGAGCCCGAGCCGGAGCTGATCTGCGCCGTGTAACCGCCAGGAGCAAGTGTGGTGAGAATCGCAGAATCAGCACTGCCGGCAGCGAAGGCAAACGCGCCCGAACTACTCGCGGCAGCAGCAATCGCGGCGGAGTTGGCGGCGGTGGTCCACCCGGTGTTGGTTTCAATGACCGAGGAACCGCGGAATAAATCGAGTTTGGGTGCGCTCAGCGAGCCGGTCACGCCGAACAAACCGAGCGTGGGCCCGGCAGCGCGGATGAGGACAAGTTTCGAGGCGGTGCCCGCAATCGTGAAGCCGGCGATGGCGACATCGGGGGCGTTGGCCGTGCGCACGCGAGAGGAGAGGTTGGTAAGGCGGCGGTCTTTGGTGGCGCCAGCGGTGAGACCGGTGCCGGTGGTGAGTTGGACGGCAAGATCGTCGATGCGCCAGTTGGCGGTATTCACGCCGGCATTACCGGCACCGTTGCAACCATAGAGGCGGAAAGTAACCGAGGTCGCGGTGTCGCTAACAATGGGGAGAAACGTGGGCGTGATGCGGGTCCAAGCACTGTTGTTGGCCAAGGGACCGCTCGCGATGAGCGCGGGCTCGGCGGTGCCGTTGACGACGAAAAGCGCGTAAGCCTGCGGGCCGGTGGCGGTGCTGCGCGCGCCAAAGCTGAGGCCGGTGACGGAGAATTGGCGGGCGGCAGCGGGCGTGAGCGTAAATTCGAAAAACGCCGAGCCTCCTTCCGCGAGATTGAGCGCCCCGACCCGAGCCGCGGCGCCGGCGTTGGACGTGCCGGAGACGCCGGTGTAGCCACTAGAAACGGAAACCGTAGTGAGCGTCTGGGTGGTGCCGAAATTATTGCGTTGGACCACGGTGCCGCCGGAGACATCGGCCGGGAGACCGTTCGTCGGCGTGGCGGTCGTGAAATCCCAGCGCACTGGGTCGGGTGGGATGACGGTGATATTGAGCGTGATCGCGGCGCTCGTGGTGGAGCCGAGGGCATTGGTGATGACGACGTCGTAGCTGCCTGAATCGGCGGTGGTGGCGCCCGGGATCGAAAGGGTAGCAGTCGTGGCGCTGGTGTTGCCGGTGAGCGCGACGCCGGCTTTGCGCCATTGGTAAGTGAGCGGCGCGGTGCCGCTGGCGACGACCGTCAAGGTGGCGGTGGCGCCCGGCGCCGAGGTTTGCGTGGTGGGCACACTCGTAACGGAAGGCGCGGCGGGCGTGACAGTGAGCGCGGCGGCAACGCTGGTGACGGAACCGACCGAGTTGGTGATGACGACGTCGTAATTAGTGGCGTCAGTAGCTTGGGTGTTGGTGAGCGTGAGAGCGGCGGTAGTGGCGGAGGTGTTGCCGATCAGCGCGACCCCAGCTTTGCGCCATTGGTAGGTGAGCGTGGGCGATCCGGAGGCGACCACCGCAAACGTAGTGGTGGAACCGGCGCTGACGGTGCGAGCGGACGGCGAGGTCACAATCGCGGGCGGCAGGCCTGTGATCGTGAGCGACACGGCGACACTGGTGGTGGAGCCGAGCACGTTTTTTACGACGACAGAATAGTTTCCAGCGTCGGCGGCGGTGAGGGAAGAAAGCGTGAGTGTGGCGGATTGGGCGGAAGGAAGAACGACGTCATCG
>CAJAFD010000173.1 GCA_903938935.1 uncultured Opitutia bacterium | reverse complement strand
GATCGGGCAACCAACCGTCGAGTTGCTCCGGGATAATTTCCAAAAAATACGAGCGCGGGATGATCACGCGTTCATCCACATAAAATTGATGTTCGCCCAACCACGCTTCGCGCGTGAGATAACCGGCAGGAACATGATCAACCAGCCGGCGACGAAACACGGCTTCGATTTTCGCGCGTTCGGCGGCCGTGAGTTTCTTGGCTAGTACACGCGTATCGCTGTCGAGCGGGAGGTCGAGCGTGCGCAGGAGCAGATAAAGCGCTTCGTCGTGGGCGCTCGCAGCCACTTGACCGAGGGTGGCGCCGGCTTTGGCGTAGAGTTTTTCCACGCCGCGCAGCCAGTCGCCGCACGTCGTCCATCGGCTCGCGCTCGCGAAGAGGTCGCGCGATTTCATCCGGCGATCGCCTGAAATAACGCTGCAAATGGCCAGCTCACCAAGCCCATCACCAGTCCGAGTAATTGGCGCACGGGCGGGATGTTGATCGCGATTAACAGGACTAGCATGCTCCAACGGGCGATGTTGAAAAACGTCTCCTCACTCATACCAACCGCGTGTTTCAACACCGTGCCACCGTCGAGCGGCGGAAGCGGAATGAGGTTAAAAACGGCCAGCGCGACGTTGAGCGAGAGCACGAGTTTCACGAGTTCGATCACGCGCGGATCGTAGCGAAACGCGATTCCGCCGATCACCGCCGCAAGCAGCGCGAGACCGAGATTTGCCGCCGGGCCCGCGAGTGTCGTGAGGACTTCGTCGCGTTTACGATTCGTAAAATTGGTCGGGTTGATCATCACCGGACGACCCCAACCAAAAAGTAGCCCACCGGGAAACATGAAGATGCACACCAGCGGGAAAAGCACCGACCCGAAGAGATCCATATGCACCACGGGGTTGAGCGTCACGCGACCATCGTTCCGCGGCGTGTCGTCACCGAGGCGGTCGGCCACGAAAGCGTGCGCCCATTCGTGGATGCACAGGCTCACGACGAGCACGATGTAGAACATGAGACCCTCGCGCAGCATCGCGAGGTCGAAGCCGTTATTCATAGCCCGCTACTGTTTCGGAGTCTCGGCCGGCGGGGCAATCAGCTTTTGTTTCTGCCCCTGTAATTCCGGTTCCGTCACGGTACCCAATAACAGCTGGGCGCGGTCGGCGTGGCCCTGCTTGAGCAAAATATTGGCCGCGTGGAGACGGAGCGTCTGGCGCTCGATGGGTGAGCCGGCTTTTTCTTCGAGCGCGGCCCAGACTTTGAGCGCCTCATCCCACTGCGGCTCCGCCAGATCGTAAAACGACTCGGCGTACCGGTAACCAAATTCAAAACGATCCGGCGCCAGCTCGGCCGCAGTTTTGAACGCCCCGTGCGTCGCGTGGTCGAGCGCGGCCCGCGTCCACTCGCCACTTTTGAGAAAATCATCCTGCGCTTCGTGCAAGAGCGTGCCCACTTGATAATGATAGAGCGGCTCCTTGGGCGAGAGCTTGATCGCCGCCATGAAATACGGGAGCGCGTCGAGCGGCCGGCCATCTTCGGCGAGCAAGTTGCCGAGCTGGTTTTTCACGAGGGGAATGTCGCTGTCGAGCTGGTTGGCCTTGAGGAGCATCGCGGCGGCTTGTTTGCGCATATCGACTTTGCGCAGGAGATAACCGTAGGCCGCGAATACTTCGGCGTTGTTCGGGCTATCGTAGAGCAGCCGTTCGTAACTGTGGGTGAGCTCTTGGAGCTGGGTGCGAAACGCTTCTTCATCGAGCTTATCGCCCTGTTTAGCGGCCGTTTCGAGTAAGGTGCGTTGACGCTCGGCGATCTGGCGCAGGGTGCGTTGGGCGAGCGTTTCGCTCTCCACCGCCGCGAGGGGAAGCGCGAGCAGGAGACCGAGGATTAAAAAAAAGCGTTTCATGCAGGAAACCATGCGACCAGTTCATCGGGTCAATGTGCCGGCGTAAATCCACAACCGCACCAACCGCTGCGGCCGAACGCGCAAAAACTCACACAAACAGTTGAGCTTTGGTCGTGGAACCGGCTTCGTTAAGGTTATCTTTCCCTTTCCGACTTCGACCATGGCTTCCTCCGCTCTCACGCTCGGTTTCGACGCCGACGACACCCTCTGGCACAACGAAAATATTTTCGAAAAGGTCCACGAACGCTACCGCGCGCTCCTCGCCCGTTACCACGATGCCGCCACCGTCGACCGCACGCTCTTCGCGACCGAGATGCGCAACCTCGAGCGCTACGGCTACGGCGTGAAGGGGTTCATGCTTTCCTCGATCGAGACCGCCATCCAGCTCAGCGCCGGCAAAATCAGCGCCGAAGAAATCCAACAGCTCATCGCCCTCGGCCAGGACATGCTCGCCCACCCCGTCGATCTGCTCGACGGCGTCGTGGAAACCCTCTCCGCCCTATCCGGGCACCATCGCCTCCTCGTCATCACCAAAGGCGATCTCCGCGACCAAGAGCGCAAGCTCGCTCGCTCCGGCCTCGCCACGCACTTTCGCCACGTCGAGATTTTATCCGAAAAAGACACGTCATCCTACGCGGCGATCTTCCGCCGTCACGCGATCGACCCACAGCGTTTTTTGATGGTCGGCAATTCCCTCAAATCCGACATCCTGCCCGTGCTCGCCCTCGGCGGCGCGGGCGTTCACGTGCCGTACCGCATCACGTGGGCCGCCGAGCACGTCGAAACGCCGCCGCCCGCCAACGGCCGTTTTTTCCAACTCAAAAACGTCCGCGAACTCCCCGCCGTCCTCGCGACGTGGTCCGCCTCGCTTTGAAACCATGTGCACGCGGTTCGTCCTGTTAAAAGACCAACTCCACGCCGCCTACATCGCGCTCGGCGTGGCCGCGCCCACCGATCTCGTCTCACGTTACAACATCGCCCCGAGCACCGCGCTCACCGCGTTTCGCCGCCCGAGCGGCGCTGCCACGCCGGAGCGCGCCACATTGCGCTGGGGCCTCGTCCCGTCTTGGGCCAAAGCCATCGATACCTCCGCGCCGCTCGTCAACGCCCGCGCCGAGACACTCACCGCCAAACCTTCGTTTCGCGACGCCTTCCGTCACCGGCGTTGCCTCGTGCCCGCCGGCGGTTTCTACGAATGGGCGATTCATGGACGCGCGCGAAAACCTTGGCTCTTTCAACGCCCCGACGCGGCCGTTTTCTTTTTCGCCGGGCTTTGGGAAACATGGCGCTCGCCCGCGGGCGACGTCGTTGAATCCTGCGCGATCATCACCACGACGCCCAACGCCGTCACGCGGCCCATCCACGACCGGATGCCGGTCTTGCTCGCGCCGGATGCCACCCGCGCGTGGCTCGATCCCGACGCTCACCTCGAACGCGATCTCATCCCGCACCTGCAGCCCGCACCCGACGCTGCGCTTACCGCTACCGCGCTAAGCACGCACGTGAGCAACGTCCGCCACGACGACCCTGCTTGCCTCACGCCCGCTGGTCCCGACGACGATGCCTCCGCGCCGCAGCTTTCGCTCGGCTTCTAAGTTGCCGTAGGTTTTCCGCCCTCATGACGAACCGTCTTGTCCGCCGGCGGTCTGTCTGCGATTGATCTGCGTCCCTTTCTCCCGAAATCCCGCGTGAACCTTCTCGACCGCCACATCTTTAAGAGCGTGCTCCTCACCTGCGCGGGCGCGGTCGGGCTCTTCGCGTTCGTGCTGATGTTGGGCAACCTCATCCGCGATCTGTTGCCGTTTCTCCTTTCGGGCCAGTTGTCGATCACGACGTTTGTGCGCCTGGTCGGGATGTTGATTCCAGCCGTCGCCATCTACGCGCTGCCGATGGGTATGCTCACGGGCGTGCTCCTCACGCTGGGTCGGCTTTCCGCCGATAGTGAGATCACCGCCATGCGCGCCGCCGGCCTTAGTCTCGCGCGCATCGCCCGGCCCGTGCTGATCTTGGGATTTCTCGGCACCGCACTCGGCCTCTACGTCAATTTTCAGTCCATGCCCGCCGCGCGCGTGCAGTACCACAAAGACCTCGATGCCGCCGTCGCCGCCAACCCGCTCAGTTTCATCGTCCCAAAAACGTTCATCCGTAACTTCAAGGGCTTCGTCATCTACGTCGGCGAAAAACAGGGCTCGGTCATGCGCGATTTCTGGCTCTGGCAACTCGACCGGGAAGGCCGCACGACCCAGCTCGTCCGCGCCGAATCCGGCCGCTTCGATTACGACGCTGCGACCAACGAGCTCATTCTCACCCTCACGCGCGCCCAAGTCGAAGAGCTCAATCCTAAGCAGCCCGAAAATTTCACCGAGTCGCCCCGCATCGTATCGTTCGAGAAATCCGAACCTCAGCGCCTCTCGCTCGCCAGTCTCTTTGGTCCGCCAGTTCTTCGACAAAAACTTCAATGGATGACTTACGCCGAGCTCCGCAAAGAAGAAGCTCGCGTCGCCGCCCTGCCTTTCAAGCCGGAGACGAGAAAAGATCATGACCGTGCGGTCATGAAAGTCCGGCTGACCGTTCAGGAAAAATTTAACACCGCGCTGGCGATCCTTTCGTTTGCCCTGATTGGCGTGCCCCTCGGCATCAAAGTTTCCCGTCGCGAAACCAGCGCCAACCTCGGCCTCGCGGTCCTGCTCGCGTTGGGTTACTACATGCTCACAGTCGCCGTGAGCTGGCTCGATCGTCACCCAGAGTATCACCCCGATTTGCTGTTCTGGTTGCCTAACGCCGTCTTTCTCAGCCTCGGCGTGTGGCTCTTTTTGCGCATCGAGCGGCGTTAAGTTTTTTAGATCGGCACCGACGTACCGTGCCCCAAGCTCGCGGACGTTTACCCCGCCCCGTTTGCCCCTGTCTTCGCCCACACTCCACCGTGAAAGCGCTCGTCCTCACCGCTCCGTCCCAGCTCGAATTCACCGATTTTCCTACGCCCATCCCCGCCGATGACGAGGTGCTGCTGCGCATCCACGCCTGCGGGATCTGCGGCAGCGATATTCACGGCTGGGATGGCTCGACCGGCCGCCGCCGGCCGCCGCTCATCATGGGCCACGAAGCGGCGGGCGAAATCATCGCCATCGGTCCGCGCGTCGAGCGCTGGCGACTGGGCGATCGCGTGACGTTTGATTCCACGATTTCCTGCGGTGCCTGTCCGTACTGCGCACGTGGCGAGGTCAACTTGTGCGATCATCGCCGCGTCGTCGGCGTCGCTCCCGCCGAATACCGACAACACGGCGCCTTCGCCGAATTTCTCGCGGTGCCGGCACGCATCCTCTACGCGCTCCCCGTCGGTCTCACGTATCAACAAGCCGCCATGGTCGAGCCCGTCTCCATCGCGATCCACGCCGTCCAACGCGTACATCTCGCGCCCAACGCCACGGCCGTCGTCGTGGGCGCCGGCATGATCGGGCTTTTCGTCATCCAAGCTCTGCGCTGGGCCGGGGCCACGCGCATCATCGCCGTCGATCTCGCCGACAACCGCCTCGCCCTCGCCCGCGAACTCGGCGCCACGGACACGCTGCGCTCCGACGTCATGGACGTGCCCGCTGAAGTCGCGCGCCTCACGGGTGGACACGGCGCGGATGTCGCCCTCGAAGTCGTCGGCGTCTCCGCCACGCTCAACCTCGCAATCGCATCCGTCCGCCGCGGCGGCTCCGTCGTCCTCGTCGGCAACCTCGCCGCAAAAACCGATTTCCCGCTGCAATCCGTCGTCACCCGCGAGCTCACGCTCCACGGCACCTGCGGCTCCGCCGGCGAATACCCGCTTTGCCTCGATCTCATCGCGCGCGGCGTAATCCGCGTCGAACCGATGATCAGCGCCGTCGCCCCGCTCGCCGATGGCGCCGCGTGGTTCGAAAAACTCTCCGCCAAAGACGGCGCCAAATTCATGAAGGTCATTCTCGCACCATGAACCTCCCCGCCACCTTCGATCTTACGGGCAAAACCGCGCTCGTCACCGGCGCCAGCCGCGGCCTGGGCAAACATTTCGCCATCGAGCTCGCGCGCGCCGGCGTCGATGTCGCCATCACGGCCCGCTCGCTCGAGTCGCTCGAGCCCACGGTCACGGCGATTCGCGCGCTCGGGCGCCGCGCGGTGCCACTCGTCCTCGACGTGCGCGATCACGCGGCGATCACCGCCGCCGTCGATGCCGCGCACGCCGCCCTTGGTCGCCTCGACATCCTCATCAACAACGCCGGTTGCAACATCCGCAAACCCGCCGCCGATATTTCCTGGGACGACTGGAACACCGTCCTCGACACCAATCTGCGCGGCCCGTTTTTCGTCGCGCAAGCCGCCGCGCGTTACATGGTGCCGGCCGGACGCGGGCGCATCATCAACCTTGGCTCCGTCACATGTGTCGCCGGTTACGCTGGCCTCGCGCCCTACGGCGCCAGTCGCGGCGGGATCAAACAACTCACGATGAGTCTCGCCGCCGATTGGGGCCCTGCGGGCGTCACCGTGAATTGCCTCGCGCCCGGTTGGTTCAAAACCGCGCAGAACGCCGTCATGTACGAAAATGCCGAATGGGTTTCGTACCTCAGCGCGAAAATTCCCTTACGGCGCCCCGGCGCGATCGATGACCTCACGGGCTCGCTCCTTTTTCTTTCGAGCGACGCGAGCGCCTACATCACGGGGCAAACGCTGCTCATCGACGGCGGCATCTCCGTCAACGACACCCGCGCCCTCCCCCGCCCATAGTCCCGCGCGCTCACGGCCCTCTTACCCCTCACGCCTTTTACCCCTAAAATGATGCCCCTCCTCCTCGCCGCCACCGGCTTTACCCCGCTCGTCATTCTGCTGATCAGTGTCGTGTTCATCATCGCTGCGATTGTCGCGCTCCGCCTCCACGCGTTCTTCGCGCTCATCTTCGCTGCCATTGTGGTCGGCATCCTGAACTCGCTGCTCACCGCCGGCGGGCCGACGCTCGTCCAATCCGTAGACGCCGTCATGGCCGAGCTCGGCTCCGCCACGGGCAAACTTGCCTTCACCATCGCCATCGCCTCTGTGATCGGCGCGGCGTTGATGGAGAGCGGTGCAGCCGAAAAAATTGTCCGCCGCTTCATCGCCGTGCTGGGGGAGTCTCGGGCGCCGCTCGCGCTCATGGGGTGCAGCTTCGTCCTTGGGATTCCTGTTTTCTTCGACACGATCTTTTTCCTCCTGGTCCCGCTCGCGCGCTCGCTGGCCTTGCGCACCGGCCGCGATTTCACGCTCTACCTCCTCGCGATTTGTGTAGGTGGGGTCGTGACCCACGCCACGGTCCCGCCGACGCCCGGTCCGCTCGCCGTCGCCGAACTGCTCAAGATCGATATCGGCGCCTCCATCCTCTTCGGTTTAGCGGTCGGAATCTTGCCCGCTCTTGCGGGCCTGGCCTTCGCCGGTTGGTGCAATCGCCGCAATCCGTTCCCCGTTTCAGCCTCACTTACGCCCGGCACGGTGATTCCCCCCGAAGTACCCGAGTCGGCTCTACCTGGCTTCTTCGCAGCCATCGCGCCGGTTGTGCTGCCGTTGATTCTGATCGGAATATCGTCCGTCGCCGCCGGTATGCCGGGCAAGCTTTCCCCCGATCTCGCCGGCGCCATCGCGTTCCTCGGCAATAAAAATACCGCGCTGTTTATCGGCGCGTTAATTGCGGTCGGCGTTTATATCCGCCAAAAACGCATCGGCTGGCGTGACGCGGGCCCGGTCATCGGACCGCCCCTTGAGACCGCTGGCACGATCATTCTGATCACCGCCGCCGGTGGTGCGTTTGGCGCGATGATCAAGCTCGCCGGCGTCGGCGAATCCGTGCGGAGCCTCACGACTGATTTCGCCGTGAATCCCGTGCTGCTCGCGTGGCTGCTCGCCTGCGTGCTGCGTATCGCCCAAGGTTCGACAACGGTCGCGATGATCACGGCGGCGAGCATTATGTTCTCCCTCGCCGGCCCAACGGGCTTCACCGTGAACTCGCTTTATATCTTTGCTGCGTGTGGCTACGGTGGACTTTCGATTTCGTGGATGAACGACAGCGGCTTCTGGATTTTTAGCCGCATGAGCGGTATGACCGAAGGGCAGACGCTGCGCACGTGGACTCCCGCTATCGCCGTCGTTGCCCTCACCGGCCTCGCCCTGCTGTTATTGCTTTCGGCCTTCTTCCCGCAGCTGGGCCGCTAGCGCTTAGACGGCGGCCATCAGCTTGCGCACGGCCAGAAAATCCGCGTGCAGGCGGTGAAACACCCGATACTTCGCGGCGTGAAAACGCGCCACCGCCCCGCGCGTCGGTGCGATAATCCGACCCGCTGCGTTCATCGATTGCATGGCTCCGAGCACCGTGGCGTGCTCGCCGCCCGCAACTGCGCCCAACACGGCGGACCCAAGTAGCACCGCTTCTGGCTCAGCGGGCAACACGAGCCGACAGCCCGTGATATCAGCGTGTTCGCGCAGAAAAACCGGGTTTTTCGTGCCGCCGCCACAGATGAGCAGGGTGTCGATCGCATAGCCTCGACGATTCATTTCTTCGATGATGTGCCGCGTCCCGTAGGCGACTGCTTGGATCGCGGCCAGATACCGCCGCGCCAGATCATCGGCCGTGGCCGAGAGCGTGAGTCCGCTCATCACACCTCGTAGCGTGGGATCGGCGCGCGGCGAACGGTTGCCGTGGAAGTCCGGCAAGATGTGTAACTCGCGAGTGAGCGCGGCGGGAAACGGTGCCCGCTCGCTCTCGGCTAAGGTATCGAGCCGGGCGTTCAGTAATTCGTAGATAGTCCGGCCCGAGCGCTTCGCTTCGAGCCTAAGTCCCGCCGCCGCCGCGTGACTGAAGATCACGTGGTCGATCAGCGCTCCCGTGGCCGACTGCCCGCCCTCGGTCAGCCAGAGCCCAGGAATCATCGCTGAGAAATACGGCCCCCAGATGCCGCGGATAAAACGCGGCTGCGCCGACACCGCCATGTGGCAGGACGAAGTGCCGCCGATCAGCGCCAAGCGCCGGTTGAGCGCCGCAGACGTCGGTGCTCGGCCCCCCAGCTTCGCACCCAACATCCCCAAGCCGCCCGCATGGGCGTCGATGATCGACCCGCCCACGGGCGTGCCCGCGATCAGACCGAGTTCCTTGGCCGCGCGCGCAGTCAGCCCACCGCCCAACGGAGTGCCCATCGGGCGGATCGTTTGGCCGATACGCCGGAAGTTCTCGGCGGCCAAATCCCCGAGACCGATCTGCTGGAAAAATTCGCGGCTCCATCCGGCGCCGTCCCCACCACGTTGGCCGAGGTAGGTCCACTTACAGACCGTGCTACAAAGCGAGCGGGTCTCGTCCCCGGTCGCGCGGTAGGTGAGAAAATCGGGCAGATCGAAAAACCGCGCCGTCCGCTGCCAGCTCGCGGGCAAATGCTCTTTCAACCAAAGCAGTTTCGGCATTTCCATCTCGGGGGAAATGACTCCGCCCACGTAGCGCAGCACCGCGTGGCCGGTGCGGTTGATCCGCTCCGTCTGCTCGAGCGCGCGATGATCCATCCAGACCACGACATTTTGCTCGGCCCGCCCCGTCGTGCTCACCGTCACCGGACGGTCTTCGGCATCAAGCGCGACGAGCGAACAGGTGGCATCGAAACCGATGCCCTTGATCGCGGCCGCCTTGAGACCCGCGCCGCGCAAAGCCGCACGGGTCGCCCGTACGCAAGCGCGCCAGATATCTTCACTCGATTGCTCCACGTGATCGGGCGCCGGGTGCCAGAGCTTAATCGGAAATGAAGCCGAGCCCGCCCTACGTCCACGCGCATCAAAAATCCCCGCGCGGGCACTGCCCGTGCCGACATCGATTCCCAGATAATAATTCATAAAGAAAAAATCACCCTGCGCATGCTAGCCTCACGTCGCCGCCGGGTCCGTTCGCGCGGGCTTGATCATCAATACGATAAAAATCGACAATAAAGCCACCCCGGCAAAGGCACCGAAAATCACATTCAGGGGAACGTGGCGGTCGCGCAGTGCGCCAAAAGCCCAGTCGCCGAAACCGCCGCAACTAATACTCACAAGATTCATGATGCCGTAGCCTGTGGCCCGACATTCGGGCCGCACAATCTGGCAAAGAATCGGCATGTTGTTGCAGTCGAAAAATCCCCAGCCGAGGCCAAAGATGATGAGCCCCACGATGGCGAGGGTGAGCGTGGGCGCATTACCCACGCCAAAAAGTGCCGGCAGAAATAACGCCATGCCGATCGCACTCGTGAAAATGCGTCCGCGATTTGTGCTCTTCATCCAGCGGTCGGCTAGCGTCCCGCCGATCAACACGCCGATGATCGAGGCGATCTGCACATATAAAATCGCGCTCACACCCGCCTTGCCTTGGCCAAGGGAGAATTTCTCACGCAAGATTTCCGGCATCCAATCGCGCACGACCCAGCCCGCGATTGCCGGCAACGTAAAATAAAGCACGAGCAAAATAAAATTTCGGTTACCCAGCAATTCACGCCACGCGGCCGGTTTACCGCTCGCCGCCGTCTCGGCCGGCGACGTGATCCGCACCGGATCGCGCAACGCCGCAAGCAACGGAATCGCGTAAATCACCCCGATCATACCGCAGGTCGTAAACATCCAGCGCCAGCCGTGATCGGGCGAATCCGCCATATAGCCGGCAAACCCGCCGAGAATCTGCCCGACATAAATACCGGTCTGATGCACTCCCACGGCCCGCGAACGCGTGGGGCCCAAATGATATTCCGAAATCAACGCCAATGCGGCCGGGATATAAAATGCTTCGCTGAGGCCCATCAACGCGCGCGCCGCGATCAATTCATTGAATGTTGTCGTGTGTCCCGTCCACCAGGTGACCAACGACCACACGAAGAGACTCGCCCCGATCACGTAGCGTTTACTGAAACGATCAGCAATGTAGCCGCCAAACGGACTGAGGATGGCATAAGTCCATTTGAAACAACCGAGCACCAATCCCCAGTCGGCGCGATTGGCGATGCTTGGTATATCGAGCACCATCGAGGCCTTCATCGTGGCCATCATCTGACGATCGAGATAATTGAGCAGCGCGACGGGAAATAAGAGCGCGACGATAAACCAAGCGTAGCGAAGAGCGTTAGGTGCAGGGTTCATGGGAGCATGGGGTAAAGGTATGTTTCACGGGGTGTTCACAGGGGCGAGCTCAACTATATGGTGCACGAAAAAGACCACCGACCCGATTCGTGGTAGCAAACTGTAGAAGCGGGTACTCGAGCTCGGATCGCTCACAATTTTTTAGGGTCGATGATAACGTGTTTAATTTTCACTCGGTTCCACGTGTAGGTGATGTGAACCAAACCATCTCGAGTCTGAATCACGGCCGGATAAGCATAACCGTGCTTGAGTGGCTGGTCCTCTAAGGTGACACGCATATCCCATTTCACGCCGTCAGCTGACAGCGAGACATTCAAGGGCCAGCGTACGCCCCAGTCTTCATTCGCGTCATCAATGTTGGGCTGGGCGCCACCGAGGGCATTGGCTTTAGCATTAGTCGGTGCACCACCGGCTCGCTCCCGCAAATTATAAACCAGGAGTTGATGACCATCGGCGAGCGTCACCGCGTCGCTGCCAGAATTGGGATTAAAAAGTCCCGACGATACCAAGGGGCTCCAGGAGCGACCTTGGTCACTCGACCAACTGGTGGTGAGAGTTTTTTCTTTGCTGCGACAGAGCAGCTGCAAGCGACCATCGGCGTGCGTCAGGACGCTGGGTTGGATCGAGTTGAACTTACCGTCGGACGGCAGGGGGCCGATTATTTGCCACGTGCGCCCAAGGTCGGTTGAGCGCTCTACATGAACATCCCAGCGACGCGACGCCCGATCCTCCGTGCTCGAGCCTGAAATCAATGTGCCGTCGGCTAATTGGACAGGTTTATTTTTGATGGGCCCGAGCACATCTTCCGGCAGACGCCGCGGCTGATCCCAAGTGCGTCCGCCATCCAGCGAAGTCATGACCATGCCCCACCATGTCTCGGGCCGCGGGCCAACTTTGTAATAAAGCTGAAGCGGCCCATCGCGAAGTTGGAACAACACCGGGTTCCAGCATGGGTAACGTTTTTTGTCATGCTGCACGCCGTCAGCGACTTTCTCGCCCAAGGTCCAACGGCCATTTTCATAACGCGAAACGTAGATGCACACGTCGGGATTGGATTCCGCCGTGCCGCCAAACCACGCCGCTAATAGCCCGCCCGCGGCCGTCTCGACGATGGTTGAAGCATGACATTCAGGATAAGCGGTGGGCTCGTGAATAAATTCCGCGCGCACCACCGCAGGATGGGCCGGAGCGGCGTAAGCTGAGCGCGACACGCCCGCCAATATGAGACTGAGAGCGAATAACGAATAGGGTATTTTCATGGGGAACTAGTGGGGTGATAAACGGGCTGAAATGCGCGAGTCCGTGCGTCAGGGTTGGACGAGGAAAATCTGTTGCCGCCAAAGACCGGCTGTGAGCACGCGACGATTAAAAGCAATCGTGCGGCCATCGTGCGACCATATGACGTTTTCGGGTAATTGCTGAGTGGGCTGCGTCAAAGCCCGCGCCGCGCCAAACGTCTTTGATGCGGGCCGAGCGTCGCAGACCATCACCGCTTGGCCGCTCACATAAACAATCGAAGCCCCATCAGGGCTCCATCGCACACAACTTTGCACGGGATTCCGGCCTTGAGTGATCTGCGTAATCGCGCCGCCCTGGGGCGCGATGAAATAGGCCTGCACCACACCCGCATCATCTTTCGCTAAAAACACGATGCGCGTACCATCCGGCGAAGAGCGCAACCAATGACGCGGCTCGAGCACCACGCCGGGAAACTTCCGCGTAGCGGTAAACGTCAAACGCCGTTGCTCCGCGCCCAGCGGTGGCTGGGGCATCGAAGCGACTGTGCCTTCGAGCGGGCCGGTGGGGCCCGGTACGTCAATACGCTCCGGGATATCCACGAGAAAAACCTCCGTAAGTTCGCGACCCTCACTTGTGCGCACGTTACCCAGAAAGGCCCGCGCGCGGCGCTGCCAACTACCATTAGCCCGGCGATAACCTTCACGACCCACCCAAGCATCTTCAAACGCGCGACTGATTTCATCGGATCCAGGAAGCGGCGACGAAACCACGCGCACCACGATAGCGGCGAACATTTCGCCCTCGTTGTTTTCGGGACCGGGCGGCACGCGCACCCTCCCTCGATCGAGGCGCGTAGCGACGCCGATCGTGCGGAGATTCACTTTCTCGCCGGTGCTTTCTTCACGCGCCGCCAAGAGCGCGTCATTATACGTGAAACCCATCCAGCGGCCATCGGCGCTCCATTCGTGGCGATGAGTCCCGCCGCGCAATGCTCCCGGCGTAAACGGCGCAATCACATCGCGAGCATCGAGAAAGCTCAGTGTGCCGGGCGAGTCTGCCTTCACATAAGCGCCAACCCGACGCCACATCGCATAGGGTCGCTCGGCGGTGGCGTTATTAAGACCACGAATAAAAGCCACGCTCCCATCGACTGGATTGACGTTGGCCGCACCTACGCCCGGGCCCCAGGGCTGCGCGCGCGGCTCACGATACAGTTCCTGCACTTTACCCGTGGCGACGGAGACGCGAGCGATCACGGCGTTACCCGCTATGGCGGTGTCGTCTTCGCGCGGATCAAAGGCCAACCACTGATTGTCGGGCGAAAAGTTATCGTTGTTGTCGAGATTGTGATTCTGCGGGGCAAACGTAAGCTGTCGCTCGGTACTGGGGTGCGCGTTCGTGGCAAAAGATAGAATCGGGGAAATGCCGCTTGTGCAGACCAACAATCTCAGGAGCCTTAAATGGCAAAGAGCGCGGAAGGAGCGAAAAGCCACGGAAAAAAGACCCGATGTTACGACCGGGGCGCTAGCCCTGCACCGACAGACCCCAGGCTTTAAATTTACGCCTGAATTCAGCGACAATGCCGCGGTAAATCTTGGCCGATGCCGGCGAGACCACGGTTTTGGGTGAGCCAGGCTCAAAACCGCGAGCTTCGAGTCCCGTCGCGACACTCAAGGGAAACAACAAACGATCGACCACCGGACCGATCTCACGCATCCGCGCAGCTTCGAGCTTACACACTTCAGGTCGGCCCGTGCGGCAAGCTTCATAAATAGCCACCATATATTCGGGTGCAAAATTCACCAAACCGCCAATGCAACCATCCGCCCCGAGGGCAAACACCTCGGGCAAGCGAGTATCTGCGCCGGAGAAGACGGAGAAGTTTTTCGCGCGACCGAGCGCGATTAATTCTTTGTGGTAGGCAAACTCACCGCCGCTCTGCTTGATGCCCGCCATCGGCGCGCGCTTGGCGAACTGGGTGATGAGTTCGAGGCCAATGCGGTTCGAGGTAAGCTCAGGAAAATTGTATAAATAAACAGGAAGTTGCACGCCTTCGGCGGCACGCAGAAAAAACTCCAGCATATCAGCCTGCGAGACAGGGAAAAACGTCGGCGGCATCATGGCAACTCCGGGCAAGCGGAGTCGACGCGCAACCTTACCGAGGGCGATCACTTCATCGAGTCGGATGCTGGAAATATTGGCGATAACTTGGAGCGAACCCGCGTGCTCGGCCACGGACTCGAGCACCTCCTGACGCTGCGTCAGGTTCATTCGAATAAATTCGCCGGTGCTACCGAGCGCCAGTACGCCATGCACCCCACT
>CAJAFD010000172.1 GCA_903938935.1 uncultured Opitutia bacterium | reverse complement strand
CGACACCTCCGTTTATCGCGGTGTCATCGGCCTTCGCGGCAAACTGAGCGGTTCCTGGTCTTGGGAAGCTGCGTTGCTTTATTCTGCCGCCCGCGTGATCGAAAATGAGACCGGCCCCAGCCGCAAATCGGCTTTGATCGCCGCCATCAACCAGACCGATCCGGCCAAGGCGTTTAATCCGTTCACCCGCACCTTCGCCGTGCAAAACGGCACGCTCGTCGCCACCGGCAACTATAAAAATCCCGACAGCGTTACCTCGACGTTCCGCTCCGAATTTATTCGCAACGGCATCACCAAACTCGGCAGCGGCGACGTCCGCGCCTCCGGTGATGTGTTCCCTCTTTGGGGCGGCAACGCCATCGGCGGCGCTTTCGGCGGCGAGTTCCGGTACGAGACCTATGACGATTATCGTCCGCCCTACGCCGGCCTGAATCCCGCCGGCTCCGGCCTCAACCCCGAGAGCAACGACTTCCTCGGTTTCTCGCCCAACTCCGACACCCACGGCAACCGCCACGTCGCGGCCGCCTACCTCGAGACCGTGGTTCCACTCGTCGGCAATAAATTCACGCTCCCGTTCGTGCGCTCCCTCGAGCTCACCGCTTCTGCGCGTTATGAGAGCTACACCGATTTCGGTGACACCACTAAGCCAAAATACGGCATCAACTGGCGCCCCAATTCCTGGATCATGGGTCGCGCTTCCTACAACGAAGGTTTCCACGCGCCTAACCTCGCCCAACTCTTCACCGGTTCCCTCATCCGCACGGTCACCGGCAGCACCGATTCTTACCGTAGCGCGGTCACGGGTCTCACCACGGACGGCCCTTCGAATCGCCGCAGCGTTGCCTCCGGTAATCGCGCTCTTAAGCCCGAAACTTCCACCGGCAAATCCGGCGGCGTCGTCATCGACGTGCCCTTCGTGAAGGGTCTCTCCGTCTCCGTTGATTACTGGGAAATTGAGCAGAAGAGCCTCATCTCCTCCTCCGGTTCGATCGCCGATGATACCGCGGCCCTCCAAGCCGCCACTCAGGCCGCCCTCGCCGCAGGCCAGAACATCAACTCCATCGACCTCGGCTCCGGCACCGCCAATTACAAGGGCGACGGCTCCGTCGTCCGCCTCGCGGTTACTCAGGCCGATCGCGATTTCTTCGCCGCGTATAACGCCCGTCAAGTCTCCGGCAATCAGCGCGCCGTCGTCGGCGCGATCGATATCCTCCGCACGACCTACTTCAACAAAGCCTCCCAGTTTGTGAACGGTTTCGATTTCGATGTGAACTACCGCTTCCCGAAACTCGCCCTCGGTAACTTCGTGTTTAACACCACCTGGACCAAGCTGAACGATTTCCACAACTACAGCGTCGTCGGTGCCTCCCGTACCCAACTACGCAACACCAACGGCGCCGGCGGTGCCTCGCCCAACTGGCGTGGCGCCACCACGCTCACCTGGCGTCGCCAGCAATGGGGCGCGGGCTTTGGCTTCTACTACATCGGCAGCTACACCGACACCGGTGCGACCACCACGCAGGCCACCTACCAGTCGCTCGGTTCCCCGAGCTACATCACCCCCATCGTGAACAACGGCGCGGTTTCCTACCGCTACACGGTCCACGACTCGAAATCATATAACATTTACACCTCTTACCGTATCGTTTCGCGCAACACCTACCTCAACAAAACCGACATCCGCCTCGGCGTGAACAACCTCTTCAACGCCAAGCCCCCGCTCTCGAGCGACTCGCGCGGTTACGATCCAGCCGTTTATAACACCATGGCGCGCGGTCTCACCTGGTCGGCACAAGTCACCAAAAAATTCTAAGCCCCTTAGAATCTGGACCGTCTCCCCGGTGAGACGGTCCTTTCCATCACGCAGCCGGCTAATGCTGAACTGAAATTAACTTCTGTTCTTCAGCGTTGGCCGGCTTTCCCGTTTACTCAGCCCACGATTGATCGCAGATTATTCTCATATGAAAAAGCGCAGCCTCTCCACGCCACTCAGCACGAATAAGCATCTGCTGCGTTGGGTCGAAAAAATGGTCGAGCTCTGCAAGCCCGACGCGATCCACTGGATCGACGGCTCCAAAGAAGAGTACGACCAACTCTGCGCCGAGATGGTCGCCGGCGGCACCTTCATCAAGCTGAACCAAAAGAAATGGCCCGGCTGTTACCTCGCCCGCTCCGATGCGAGCGACGTCGCCCGCGTCGAAGACCGCACCTTCATCTGCGCCCTCTCCAAAGAAGCTGCCGGCCCGACCAACAACTGGGTCAATCCCTTCGAGATGCGCAAAACGCTCAAGGGCCTCTTCAACGGCTGCATGAAGGGCCGCACCATGTATGTGCTGCCCTACAGCATGGGCCCGCTCGGTTCGCCCATGTCGCAGATCGGTGTGCAACTCACCGACTCGCCTTACGCCGTCGTCAACATGCGCATCATGGCGCGCATCGGCAAAAAAGTTTTCGAACTCATCGACCGCGATTTCAAACGCGTGGTCCCCTGCGTCCACTCCGTCGGCGCGCCCCTCGCCAAGGGCCAGAAGGACGTCTCGTGGCCTTCCAACAAAGAAAAATACATCGTTCACTTCCCCGAGACGCGCGAGATCTGGAGCTACGGCTCCGGCTACGGCGGCAACGCGCTCCTCGGTAAAAAATGCTTCGCGCTCCGCATCGCTTCAGCCATGGCCCGCGACGAAGGCTGGATGGCCGAGCACATGCTCATCCTCGGCGTCGAAAATCCGCAGGGCAAAAAAACCTACGTTGCCGCCGCCTTCCCCAGCGCTTGCGGCAAGACCAACTTTGCGATGCTCATCCCGCCGCCGCATTTCCAAAAGCAGGGCTGGAAAATTTGGACCGTCGGTGACGACATCGCGTGGATCAAGCCCGACGCCGAGGGCCGCCTCCGCGCCATTAACCCCGAGGCCGGTTTCTTCGGCGTCGCCCCCGGCACCGGCGAAAACACCAATCCGAACGCCATGAAGGCGCTCTCGAAAAACACCATTTTTACCAACGTCGCGCTCACTGACGACGGCGGCGTCTGGTGGGAAGGTATGACCGAACAGCCACCGGCGCACGCGATCGACTGGCAGGGCAACGACTGGACGCCTGCGCTCGCCAAAGAAAAAGGCGTCAAAGCCGCGCACCCCAATTCTCGTTTCACCGCGCCCGCGAAACAATGCCCCACCATCGACCCCGACTGGGAAAAACCCGAAGGCGTGCCGATCAGCGCCTTCATCTTCGGCGGCCGTCGCGCCACGACGATGCCGTTGGTCTATCAAGCGTTCAACTGGTCGAGCGGCGTCTACGTCGGCGCCACCATGGGCTCCGAAATGACCGCCGCAGCCGCGGGTACGATTGGCAAAGTCCGCCGCGACCCGATGGCGATGTTGCCGTTCTGCGGTTACAACATGGCCGATTACTTCCGCCACTGGATGAACATGCAGCGCAATCTCACCGAGACCCCGCGCATCTTCCACGTGAATTGGTTCCGCAAAGACAAAGAAGGTAAATTCATCTGGCCCGGTTTTTCCGAAAACATGCGCGTTCTTAAATGGATCTGCGATCGCGTCCGCGCCGGTGGCCGCGCCAAGGAGACGCCCATCGGCTGGGTGCCGCGTTATAAAGATATCGACTGGACGGGGCTGAATTTTTCCGAGGAAAAATTCGAAGAACTCCAGGCCTTTGACCGTGCCGCTTGGCGCGCCGAAGTGCTCGGTCACGAAGAACTCTTCCTCGATCTCCACTCGCATCTGCCGAAGGAAATGATCTACGAGCGCGAGTTACTGATTTGCCGGATGTAGTTTTCCGGCGGAGCAAACTTGCCGAAACACCTCCAAGGCGCATGGTTTCCACCGACCATGCGCTTTTTGTTGTTCACGATTTTCCTCCCCTTCGCAGCCCTCGTGGGCCGGGCAGAAGTGCCCGCTTTGCTCGACGAAGCTTTGCAAAAGACGCTGCGCGACACCGACCGCTGGGCGTTCACCCAGACTTGGGTCGAGTTTGACGGCAAAGGCAAAGAGTTGAAGCGCGCGGTCGTCCGCTTCGACCCTTCCAAACCTTACGCCGAACAATACACGCCGTTGTCAGTCGATGGCAAACCACCGACAGAAGGCGACTTTAGAAAATACCGCCGCCGCGGCGAAAAACGGGGCGAACGCGCCGAGAAGGCCGAACGAGAGGGGGCGGAGACCGCGGACAAGAACCGGCAAACGCTGGGCGAATTGATGGACATCGAACGCGCTACGCTCACGGAGGAGGACGCGACGACGATCACCTACGAGGTGCCGCTCAAGAAAGAGGGCAACAAACGCTTTCCGCCGGAGAAGTTTCAGGTGCTCGCGCGGGTCAACAAGGCGACGCGAGGCTTTGAGCGGATCGAGGTCAAGCTGCGTGAAGCGATGCGCTCCATGCTGGTCGTCAAAATCAAATCCGGCGAAGGGGCGATGGAATTTGCGACGGTGGACCCCAAATTTGCCCCCGCGCTCGTGACCGTAAAGGGTGGCGGTTCGGCGTCCGTGGCGTTCGTGCCGATCGGCCGGCGCTATGACCTGAAGCATGAAGATTTCAAGCGCGTGAAACCCTACGCCGACCGCTTCGGCGTCCAGATCGGGACGATGAAGACCATCGATTTTTAAGCGCGGCGGTTTCGTCCTATTTCACGCGGCGCGCGGTGCTGCGTCTTGGCGCTCGCGCTCCAGCCCGAGCCGCCCTAGTTAGATTTCTGCGACTTTTCGCCGCGCCACTGTGTTGTGCACATGAACGATGAACCTCCCGTGCCAACTTCACCCTCGGGCCTAATCCCCCCGAACGACTTCACTACGTTCATGCGCGATTACCAAAACATGGTCTTCAGCACGGCGGCCCGTATCACTGGCAATGCGACTCAGGCTGAAGATATTGCGCAGGAGGTTTTCCTAAAGGCCTATCAGCACTATGATATGCTGAGCGCTAGCCCCACCGCCGGTGGTTGGTTGAAGACGGTCGCGACCAACCTTTCGCTCAATCATCTCACGCGTTACCGCAACCGCTGGCGCTTTTTCTCCGAACTGCGGCGTGATGATGCTGGCGATGCATCCGATGCCCCCGAAATCGACTTCGCCGCGCCGGATATTTTTTTCAACGCCATGGACGCCGACGAACGCCGCGCCCTCGTCGAACACGCCCTCGATGAACTCCCCGCCCATCAACGCGTCCCGCTGGTCCTCTATCATTTCGAAGCGATGCCTTACGATGAGATCGCCCAAAAACTCGGCGTCTCTCTGGCCAAAATAAAAACCGATATCCTCCGCGCCCGCGCCGCTCTCGCCACAATTCTACTCCGCGCCCACGGCCCCGCCGCCGAAACCCTGCGTCCCTGATTGCCGCATTACGTCATGAACCCTCCTGCAAATTCCCCGATTGATCCGCATGAACCCTTCGTCTCCCGCGTGCTGCGTGAACAACCGCCGCGTCGTGCGCCCGTGGCCCTAAAATCCCGCGTGTGGGCGGAGCTCGCACGTCGCGCCGCGCTTCCTTGGTGGCAGCAATCGTATGCGTTTTGGCCGGCGCCGATCCGTATCGCGTTCCTAGTCGCTTCGGCCGTTGTGGCGGCGGCGCTTGTGGTTGGGGTAAGTGTTTTTTTCCAAGGCCCCGCGCACCACTTTGCGGCCCGTTTCGCCGCACCGTTTTCTGGCGTGGCTCACGCTGCTGATGGGATGTTAGCTAGTTTCAATACCGGTCTCACGCTTTGGCGCGCCGTTCCGCCTCTTTGGGTCTACGGAGGTCTGGCTATGCTGGGTGCGGCTTACGCGTTACTCATCGGCGTGGTCGCGGCGGCTTATCGCACCTACAACGCGCCGCGGTTCTGATTTTTTAAATTTAAAAACTCCATCGATGTTTATGAAAACCTCTTCTCGTTTCCTGAAAGTCGGCCTGCTCAGCGTTTCGTTTTTACTGTGGGCGTTGGTGCTGCGCGCACAGGAACCGGCCGTACCCGCAGGTGAAAAATCCACCTTACGGGCGATCGGTACGCCGCCCGAGTCTGCGAGCTACTCGGTTAGTATTAGCCAAAATAAATCGGAGGATGTTTTTAAAGTCGCCGACGATATCCACATCGCTGCGGGCGAAAAAATCGAAGGTGAGATCCTCGCGGTGATGGGCGATATCGTGATCGACGGCATCGTGCTGGGCGATGTCACCGCCGTCATGGGTAATATTAAACTCGGCCCCAAAGCAGTCGTGGAAGGTAAGGTAAATGTGTTGGCCGGCGAACTGCAGCGCGATCGCGGCGCGACCGTACTTGGTAAAATAACTCAGGAAGATTTGTTTAGTCGGCTCCACGTGCCAGAGCCGTTGCAAGCGTGGTGGACGCATGCGCTCAGTCACGGCGCCTTGCTCGGCGTGGGTCGTGGATTGGGTTGGTTGTTGAAACTCTCGTTCGCTGCCCTCGGGTTTTATGCGCTGCTCGCGCTCGTGTTTCCTGGTGGCGTGCGGCGTACGGGGGAAGTGTTGGTGGAACGTCCCGCTG
>CAJAFD010000171.1 GCA_903938935.1 uncultured Opitutia bacterium | reverse complement strand
TGACCGCCTTTTTCCCAGCGGTGGTTGAAGAGCCAGGTGTCGGGGATGGCGATGTTGAGATCGGGCGGAAGTTCGTCGCCGCGACCGGCGATCGTGTGGAGGGCGAGGCGGGCGACGGCGCGGCACTCGCGCCAGAGTTCTTTAACCTCAGTGGGGCGGAGGGTGCCGGCGGGTTGCGCGGGGTGGATGGCGGCTCGCCAGAGAATTTCGTCGGCCATCCAGTTACCGACGCCGGGGAAACGTTCCTGCATGAGCAAGACGGCTTTTATCGGGGCGCGGGCGCGACGTTGCAGAAACGCCGCTACGACCTTGGCGCTGAAGGCGGTTGAAAGTAGCGCCGGGGCGATCTGCGTCCACCAGGCGGGGGCGGCGGCGCCGAGGTGAAATTGGATGCGGCCGAACATGCGGGGATCGGAAAAAACCAGCGCGTGCGCGGCGGTGTAGAGAATGAGGTGATCGTGTTTGCGCGGCGTGTGCGTGGGGGCGAAGACGCTCAGCTCGCCGGTCATGCCAAGGTGGATACCGAGCCAGGCGTCGATGGCTGGAGCGGTCTTGGTGGCGGGGCGTTGGAAACGGAAAAGAATCTGTTTCGCGGCGGCGGCGGAGGTGCTGTAAACAGCTTGAGTGAGCGCGGCGCGAAGGGCGGTGGCGGGCGCGGTGCGGAAAAGTTTTTTGGCGTCGTGGGTGTGGACGCGGAGAATCGGCGGTGAGTGCAGCGCGGCTTGGTGCCAGCGTTTGCGAAAAAATTCGGCTTCAGCGAGTTCGGGCATCGGGAGCTGCGGGACGAAAGGGTGACGACGAACGAGATGAACTTTGGAGAAAACTTCCGCTGCAAAATTAACTGAGCGTGGCGACGAAAGAGGCGAGGTCGGCGTGGATTTCGACGCCGGGGAGCGCGTGTTGACGCCAGGTTTCCGCCGTGTGTTCGCCGGTGCAAATCGCGATCGAACGGATGCCGGCATTGAGGCCGGCTTGGGCGTCGCTCGGGCGATCGCCAATCATGGCGCAGTGGGCGGGATCGAGGTGGTGCGCCGCGATCATTTCCTGAATGAAGCGTGGAGAAGGTTTGCGGTAGCGCGAAGGTTGGTCGGGCGCTTCGGGGGCGATGCAAAGTTCGGTGAAGAGCGGAGAGGCGAGGGCGAGCAGCGTCTCCATGCGGGCGTTGACGAGGAGGACGTCGTCGAGCGTGTAAAGGCCGCGGCCGATGCCGGACTGATTGGTGAAAAGAAACAGTTTGTAGCCGAGTTCGCGGGCGCGCTGGAGCGCGGAGCGGACACCGGGAATCAGTTCCACGCCGGCGGGGTCAGCGAGGTAGTGTTTGTCGACGATGATCGTGCCGTCGCGGTCGAGAAAAAGGGCTTTGGACATGAGGCGCGGTGGCGATCAGTGGCCGCGGACGTAGGCTTTGAGCTCGGTGGGGGTGACCGTGGCGGTGCCGAGTTTGCCGACTACGACACCAGCGGCAGCGTTGGCGAAGTGAGCGGCGGTTTCGAGTTTGGCGCCGGCGGCGAGCGCGAGCACGAGGGCGGCGAGGGCGGTGTCGCCGGCGCCGGAGACGTCGTAGACTTCGCGGGCGGCGGTGGGGATCGTTTTGAGAATTTTGCCGCCGGTGCTCAGTAACATGCCGTCTTCACCGAGGGTGATGACGAGATGTTTGGTGGCAAATTTCTCGTGGAGCCGGGCGCAGACGGCGGCGGCCGGAAACGGCTCGTGCGGCGCGGGGTGGATGCCGGCCAACTCGAGGGCTTCGCGTTTGTTGGGCGTGATCAGATCGAGTCCGTGAAACGCGAGCGCGTGGCGGGGCTTGGGGTCGAGGGCGATGAATTTGCCGGCGGCGCGAGCGAGGCTGGTAATGCGGGCTACGAGGGCGTCGGAGAGGATGCCTTTGGCGTAGTCAGAGAAAATGACGGCGTCGTGGCGGGCGATGGCGGTGCGAAGGAGTTTTTCGGCGTCGTCGGCGGTGACCGCGTAGGCGGAGGGCGGGGCCTCGCGATCGAGGCGGCAGAGTTGTTGGCGTTGGACGAGAACGCGGGTTTTGACGATCGTCTGGGCGTTGCCGGGGGTGGAGAGGGTGGCGATTTTTTTCTCAGCGAGCGTGGCCTTCAGGGCTCGACCGGCTTCGTCGTCGCCGAAGTAGCCGACGACGGTAGATTGGGCGCCGAGGGAAGCGAGGTTGAGCGCGACGTTGGCGGCACCGCCGGCGGTGGCGGTTTCGCGTTGAATGTCTACGACGGGGACGGGAGCCTCGGGAGAAATGCGGGTGGCGTCGCCCCAGAAATAGCGGTCGAGCATGACATCGCCGATGACGAGGATGCGAAGG
>CAJAFD010000170.1 GCA_903938935.1 uncultured Opitutia bacterium | reverse complement strand
CGCCGTCTGTGGTGACGACGATGCGTTTCGCATCTACGGAGGCGACGATGCCGGATTCAGCAGCGACGACGACGATCTTGGAGTCGAGAGCGACGCGTTCTTCGATGCCGGTGCCGACGAGCGGCGACTCAGCCTGGAGGAGCGGCACGCCTTGACGTTGCATGTTGGCGCCCATGAGTGCGCGATTCGCATCGTCGTGCTCAAGGAACGGGATCATGCCGGCGGCGATCGAAATCACCTGCTTCGGTGAGACGTCCATGTAATGAACTTCGGAAGCAGAGACTTCGAGGAACTCGCCGTCCTGACGAACGGTTACCTTGCCGCTGAAATGGCCCTTTTCGTCGATCTCGGAATTAGCCTGGGCGATGACCTTGGCTTCTTCTTGGTCGGCGGTGAGGTACTCGATCTTGTCGGTGGCGCGGCCGTCTTTGACGATGCGGTAAGGCGTCTCAATGAAGCCGAACTCGTTCACGCGAGCGTAAGTCGAGAGGGAATTGATCAGACCGATGTTCGGACCTTCGGGGGTCTCGATGGGGCAGATGCGGCCGTAGTGCGACGGGTGAACGTCGCGGACTTCGAAACCAGCGCGTTCGCGATTGAGACCGCCTGGCCCGAGCGCGGAGAGGCGGCGCTTGTGCGTGACCTCGGCGAGCGGGTTGATCTGGTCCATGAACTGCGAGAGCTGGCTGCGCGCGAAGAAATCGCGGATGACCGTGGTCAGGGCCTTCGGGTTGATCAGCTTTTGGGGCGTGATCGAGTCGACGCTCTGGTCATACATGGTCATGCGCTCGCGGACCAGACGCTCGGTGCGGCTGAGGCCGACGCGGCATTGGTTAGCGAGGAGTTCGCCGACAGTGCGGACGCGACGGGAACCGAGGTGATCGATATCGTCGACGACGCCTTCGCCTTTCTTGAGGCGACCGAGATATTTCGTGGCGGCCACGATATCGCCGCTCTCGATGATGCGTTGCTCGAGGGTGACTTTGAGGCCGAGCTTTTGGTTGACCTTGTAACGACCGACGCGGCCGAGGTCATAGCGCTTTGGATCGAAGAAGAGGCGCTTGAGGAGGGCTTTGGCGTTGGCGGTGGTGGGCGGCTCGCCGGGACGGAGGCGCTTGTAGATTTCCTTGAGGGCTTCTTCTTCGTTGCGCGTCGGGTCTTTCTTGAGCGCGCGGATGAGGGCGCCTTCGTCGACGGTGGTGTCGATCACGCGGATCGTGGAGATGCCGTGTTTCTCGAAGGTGCGCACGATCTGCTTCGTGAGCGGTTCAAACGCACGCGCGAGCACGACGCCTTGTTGGGCATCGATCGCGTCTTCGACGAGCACGAGCGTGGAAACGTTCTCGAGGTCGAGGGCTTTGGAAACTTTGAGGTCTTTGATCTCGTAGAAGAGATTCAAGATATCGATGTCGCTCGAGTAGCCGATAGCGCGGAGCAACGTCGTGATGAGGAATTTGCGACGACGACGGCGGCGATCGAGATAGACGTAGAGCAGATCGTTGTTGTCGAACTGGACTTCGAGCCAGGTGCCGCGGTCCGGGATGATACGGAAGGAGTGGAGCAGTTTACCGTTCGGGTGCGGCGTCACTTCAAAAGCGATGCCGGGCGAGCGATGGAGTTGCGAGACGACGACGCGTTCAGCGCCGTTGATGATGAAGGAGCCGCGCTCGGTCACCATGGGGATTTCGCCCATGTAAATATCTTCATCCTTGATGAAGTCTTCCTCGCGGAGGCGGAGCTTCACGTAAAGGGGCACCGAGTAGGTGACGCCTTCGCGGAGACACTCGAGCTCGGAATTCTTAGAATCACCGAGGGTGTAGGAAACGTATTCGAGGACGAGACGCTCGTCGTAAGAATGGATCGGGAATACCTCGCGGAAAACGGCCTCCAAGCCCTGGGGCTTGCGTTGCTTCTCAGGAATACCTTTTTGGAGGAACTCGAGATAGGACGTGATCTGAATCTCAATGAGATTCGGCGGCTGAATGACTTCGCGGAGTTTGCCGAAGTTCGTGCGTTCGGAGTGAGTGCGGTCGGCCATGGGAATATCCGGTCGGAGGTGAATGACGAAAAAAAGACAAGTGCCCGGCGCTCAATGCGCCGCGCGGGAACCTAACGAAAGAACAAAGAAAAAGCCAAAGGACAGGCCGCGCGAGGCACGGCCTGTCCGATGGTTTTGCGAATGAATACAGGCAGAATCGACCAAGCGATTACTTGAGTTCGACTTTGGCGCCAGCGGCCTCGAGCTTCTTCTTGATGTCTTCGGCTTCGGCCTTGGGGGCGTTTTCCTTGACGGGCTTCGGAGCGGCTTCGACGAGGTCCTTGGCTTCCTTGAGGCCCAGGCCGGTGATGGCGCGGACTTCTTTGATGACGCCGATCTTGTTCGCGCCGGCATCCTTGAGGATGACGGTGAACTCGGTCTGCGCTTCAGCCGGAGCGGCGGCAGCGGCACCGGCGCCAGCGGCGGCGGGAGCGGCGGCAGCGGCGGCGGAGACGCCCCACTTGCCTTCGAGGTCTTTGACGAGGGCGGCGAGATCCAGGATGGTCTGCGCGGACAGCCACTCGATAACTTGGTCTTTGGTGATGTTGCTCATAGTAGTAGTTTCCTGAGGCGACTAGCGGTTTCGAAAAGTGAAACGCGTTTAAGAGACGTATCCCCTAGCCTACCCCAATGGAGGTTATTTCTCGGCGGCCCGATCCGTGAAGAGCGAGCCGTCGATGAAAAGGGTTTAGGCGGCGGGTTGCTCCTTTTTGACTTTGGCGTCGAGCACGCGGACGAAGGACGCCGCATTGCTGGTGAGCATGCCCAGGAACTGGGAACGCAGGGCCTCGAACGAGGGCAAGTCGGCCATCTTGGCGAGGTCGGCGGGGGTGACGAGTTTCTTGTCGAGCACGCCAATCTTCACTTCGAGTTTTTGCTTATCCTCGAAGAATTTCTTCAGGACTTTGGCGACACCGGCGGGATTTTTACCGCCGACCACCACCGCGGTCGGGCCGCTCAACGCGGACTCGATCTCGGGCAGGCCGAGCGCCTTGGCGGCGACCCGGAGGGAACTGTTCTTGACGACGTGGAACTCGGCTTTTTCGGCAGCGAGTTTAGCGCGCAAGTCGGCCACGTCCGCCACGGTCACTTTCGTGAAGTTGGCGAGGATGACGTAGTCGGATTTCTTGAGGTGCGTCTCGACCTCGGCGATCAGATAATTTTTTTCGGCTCTCATGGGTCGGGCTCCGGTTAATATTTGCTGAACTCGGACGAGGCGACGCGAACGCCGGGGCTCATGCTCGAGGAGATGGTGACGGATTTGATGAAGACGCCGCCCTTGAAGGTGGCGGGCTTGGCTTTGCCGACCGCGTCGAGCACGCACAGGGCGTTCTCGAGGATCTGGGCATTGGTGAAGGAGCGCTTACCGACGCCGACGCCGATGATCGCAGCTTTGTCCATCTTGAATTCAACGCGACCCGCTTTGACGGCTTTGATGCCGGCAGCGATGTCGTCGGTGACGGTGCCCGACTTTGGGTTCGGCATGAGGCCTTTCGGGCCGAGCACGCGAGCGAGCGTACGGACTTGCTTCATGGCCTCAACGGTGGAAATGGCGACGTCGAAATCGAGCCAGCCTTCGTTGATCTTGGTCATGATGTCGGCGAGACCGGCAGTATCAGCACCAGCGGCGAGCGCCGCGGCGGGATTGTCGGTGAACACCAAGACGCGGACTTTCTTGCCCGAGCCGTTGGGCAACGGCGTGGTACCGCGGACGTTTTGGTCGCCGGAGGCGCCATCAACGCCGAGGCGGAAGGACAACTCGACGGTCTCGTCGAACTTGGCCTTAGGGAATTTGGTGAGGATTTCCACCGCTTCAGCGAGTGGGTAATCCTTGGCGAGATCAGCGACCTTGAGGGCGCTGCGGTAGCGTTTGCTCTGTTTTTTTGGCATTGTGACTCCTTGCGGTGCGAACGTCCTGGAAGGACTCCCGCGGCGAGTGTGGTTTTGTGTGCGGGAAAATATTAACCGACGACTTCGATGCCCATGTTGCGGGCGGTACCGGCGATGATCTTGATACCGGCTTCGTCGTCCTTGGCGTTGAGGTCTTTGGCCTTGAGTTTATAGATCTCAAGTAGCTGTTTTTTGGTGACCTTGCCGACTTTATCTTGGTTGGGCTTGGCCGAACCGCTGGCGATGTTGGCGGCTTTTTTGAGCAGCACGGACGCGGGCGGGGACTTGAGGATGAAGGTGAAGCTCTTGTCGCTGTAAACCGTGATCACGACCGGCAAAATCATGCCGTTCTGATCCTTGGTGCGGGCGTTGAAGTCCTTACAAAACGCCATGATATTGACGCCTTGGGCACCGAGTGCGGGGCCGACCGGGGGCGCAGGATTGGCGGCGCCGGCTGGGAGTAGAAGACGAATGTAGCCTTGGATTTTCTTGGCCATGGTAAAAAAAGATTAGAGGTAGGTGTGACGGATTAAGTTCAGGAAGTCGGCGGCGCGAAGCATCATTCGCTGTTGCGCTGCACTTGCCAGTATTCGAGCTCGACCGGGGTGAAACGGCCGAAAATGGAAACGGAAACCTTGAGCTTGCCGCGATCAGGGTCGATCTCGTCGATCCGGCCCGTGAGGCTGGCGAAAGCGCCGTCGGTGATTTTGACTTCTTCGCCCACGGTGTATTGCACCTTGGGCACTTCCTTACCGTTGGCCGCTTCAATGCGCGAACGGATCTCGACGATTTCGGAAGGTTGCAGGGCGGCTGGACGCTCGCCACCGACGAAGCCAATGACGCCGGCGACTTCTTTAACGAAGTACCACGGCTTGTTGATGACTTTCTTATCTTCGCCGTAGAGCACCATCTGGATGAAAACGTAACCCGGATAGAGTTTACGCACCTTGGTGCTCTTCTTGCCGTTCTTCACTTCGGAAACGACTTCCGTAGGCAGCAAGACTTCGAAAATTGCATCTTCGAGCTCCTCGGCCTTCTTGAATTTCTCAATGTAGGCCTTCACCTTGTTCTCCTGGCCGGAGAGGGTGTGGAGCGCAAACCATTGCGCATTGGCGGGAACGTTCGATGTGGCGGACGACATGGGGCGGCTGGATTAGTTTACCCAGGACGTGAAGAGGTCCACGACGTTGATGAGAGCGAAGTCACTGATGCTCGTGAAAACACCGAGCAGCACACCGGCCAGCACCACCACGAGGGTGGAGTCGCGCAGTTCGGTGCGGGTGGGCCAGGAAGCTTTTTGGAGCTCGCCGACCATTTCGCCGAAGAAAATACGAGTGCTGCGGAACGGATTTTTCATGAACT
>CAJAFD010000169.1 GCA_903938935.1 uncultured Opitutia bacterium | reverse complement strand
CGCGAGTTCGGCGGCCGGATCGGCGGAGGCGGTGGTGTGAGACCCGCGTACAAAATCCACCGAGCCTTCAAGTCGACGCGAATCAATGCGCACACGCAGCACATCGCCGTCACGCAATTTCCCCAGCGGTCCGCCCGCCCATGCCTCGGGACTAATATGGCCGATGCAGGGCCCGGTCGACACGCCGGAAAAACGCCCGTCCGTAAGCAGCACCACACCCTTGGCCTTTGGCAGATATTTGAGGGCGGAGGTGATCTGGTACGTCTCGGGCATTCCGCAGGCCGGCCCGATCCCGCACATCACCACGATTTCGCCCTGCCGCAGCGCATCGGACCCGCGCGACTTAATCGCCTTGATCGCGGCATCTTCCGAGCCAAAGACCCGCGCCGGTCCCTCGTGGAAAAACACGCCTTCGCCGTCAAGTAACGTGGGATCGATTGCCGTGCTCTTCACGAGCGCGCCCTCGGGGGCGAGGTTGCCGCGCAGAAAGGATACCGTACTGGTCAACCCAGCGGCGCGCGCACGATCCGGCGCGAGAATGACCTTGGCAGGGTCGATACCGTCGAGGTCGCGCAGCTTCTGTTGGAAGCGCGCGCGTCGTTCTGATTGCTCCCACCACGCCAGATTCTCACCCAGCGTTTGCCCTGTGACCGTCAGCGCATCGAGCCGGAGCAACCCAAGATCTCGCAGGTGCAGCATCACCTCGGGCACACCGCCCGCCAGGAACACGTCGACCGTAGCATAATGAGTCGGCCCGTTGGGCAACACATCCACCAATCGAGGGACCTGCGCATTGATCCGCGCCCAATCCTCCACCGTTGGACGGCGCAGTCCGGCCGCGTGCGCGATCGCCGGCACGTGCAGCACCAGATTGGTCGAACCACCGACCGCCGCGTGCACCACCATCGCGTTGTGCACCGCATCGTCCGTCAATATCCCGGCCATGGTCTTGCCCGCACTCTCCATCGCCATCACAGCCAGGGCCGAGCGCCGCGCCAGGTCGCGCCACACCGCCGAGCCCGAGGGACTGAGCGCAGAGTGCGGCAAGGACAACCCAAGCGCCTCGCCTACGACCTGCGAGGTCGCCGCCGTACCCATAAATTGACACCCGCCGCCAGGTGAACCGCACGCGCGACACCCCATCTGCGCCGCGTAATCGAGCGTGATTTCTCCCTGCGCAAACCGCGCGGACAGAGTCTGCACTTTCGCGGTGTCCTCGGCCTCTTCGGCTTTGAGTGTGGTCCCACCCGGCACAAGCACGCCGGGTAAATTTTTCGTTCCAGCCAGTGCCATCATCATAGCCGGGAGCCCCTTGTCACACGTCGCCACCCCGACCACGCCACGACACGTCGGCAACGACCGGATCAACCGACGAAACACCACCGCTGCGTCGTTACGAAACGGCAAACTATCGAACATCGCCGCCGTGCCGTTGGAGCGGCCGTCACACGGGTCGCTCACGTAGCCCGCAAAGGGCGTTGCCCCATGCGCCGCAAAAGTCCGGGCCGCTTCTTCCATCAATAAGCCAACCTCCCAGTGCCCGGTGTGATAACCGAGAGCGACCGCAGTACCGTCGGGCGCGCGAATGCCGCCCTGAGTGCTGAGAATCAAAAACTCCTTCCCGAGCAGTTTGCGGGGGTCCCAACCCATACCGGCATTTTGCGTCATGCCAAAAACATATCCACTCGTAGCGCCACGCAACAGCTGGGCCGTCAGTGGCAGCTTTCCCGTCGGCCCGGGAGCAGTCGTTCGCAACGCGTAGATCGTGGGATCGGCGGAATCGAGAAAAGCGGGGTGAGGCATCGGCAGGAGACGCGCCGCGGCACCGGCAACGCGCTCAGTAGATAGACACAACTCCAGCGCGGACATAAACGAGAAAATTAAAAACCCCGCGACGCGACCGACACTTTTTCGTGTCCTTCAGGTCGCAACTCGTTACCAATCTCCCCATGAAGAACCGCCGCGAAATCGTCGAAAACTGGCTGCCACGTTACACCGGTGTGCCGTTAAACAAGTTTGGCGACTACATCCTGCTCACCAACTTCGACCGCTACGTCCAACTCTTTGCCCAGTGGCACCGCGTGCCGGTGAACGGCAAAGATAAACCCATGTCGTCCGCCACCGCGGGCGACATCACGATCATCAATTTCGGCATGGGCAGCGCCACCGCCGCGACGGTGATGGATCTGCTCAGCGCGATCAAACCCAAGGCCGTCCTCTTCCTCGGCAAATGCGGCGGCGTGAAACACCGCGCGGAAATCGGCGACTTGATTTTGCCCATCGCCGCCGTCCGCGGCGAAGGCACGAGCAACGATTACTTCCCGCCCGAGGTGCCCGCGCTGCCGGCCTTCGCGCTGCAGAAAGCCATCTCGACGACGATCCGCGATTTCTCCCGCGATTACTGGACCGGCACGATTTACACGACCAACCGCCGCGTGTGGGAACACGACGACACGTTTAAAAAATACCTCAAAAAAATCCACGTCCTCGCCGTCGATATGGAGACGGCGACGATCTTCATGACGGGGTTCTTTAATCAAATCCCGACTGGCGCGCTGTTGCTGGTTTCCGATCAACCGATGTTTCCAGAAGGCGTGAAAACCGCCGAGAGCGACAAGGAAGTCGATGCTACCTACGTGAACGACCACCTCAAAATCGGCATCGCCGCCCTGAAGCAGCTCATCAACAAGGGCCTCACCGTAAAACACCTGCGGTTCTGACGCGAACCCTCCGATTTATGAGTTACACCCGTCGTTTCCTCCTCGCGCTCGTCACGTGCGCCGTCGCCGGGACTACCGTGCGGGCGGTCAACAACTCAGCGAGCCTGTCGTTCGCTTTCGAGCCCACGCACAGCGCGCCGGCGGTTTCGATCGTGCAACCTGCCGATTACCTCTGCGCCAACGTCTCGATCCGCAGCACCCTCAAAGAACCCGAGCGCCAGGCCGCGGCGATTCAGGAAATTGTGCGCCGTCTCACTACTGCCGTCCAGAGCTCTAACACCTTCCAACTCCACCAAGGTCCCGCCCGCATCTTTGGCGGCAGCACCAGCGCCAGTTATCTTTTAAAAAGCTCCCACACCACGCCCGGCTCGCTCCAAACGACTCTTCGTGTCCTCTGCCCGCTCAAGCCCGACGCCGAGATTTTCGAGATCATCCGGCGCGTGACTCAATTCATCACTCGCGTCGAAGTCCCCGCCGACGCCGAAGTGCGCATCGTCAACACGACCCTCGCCGTCGCGGGCGCCGAGCAACAACGCGACCGGCTCATGCAGCTCATCCGTGAGCAAATTTCCAAAACCCGCGACCAACTCGGCGCCAACGTCGTCACCGTCACCGGCCTCGACAGTCCCGTGCTCGTGCGCCCGCTCGACGCGCTCACCGTCGAGCTCTACCTCGACTACCAACTCAGCGCCACGGTGGAGAAATAAAATGGGCGCCCTCGCCGCCGCTCACGGCACCACGTCGAACCAAAACGGCACGAACACCTCGCTCCCCGCGAGGTTGACCTGCGCCCAGATCACGTAGCGCCCGGCTTCGGGAATCGTGATTTTAAACGACAACGTCGGCTGCGT
>CAJAFD010000168.1 GCA_903938935.1 uncultured Opitutia bacterium | reverse complement strand
GGCATCCGCACGCTCGAGATCGTCGAAGCTATTTACGCGAAGAGCGGTTTTCCCGTTTCCGTCGCGGGTTTCTAATCCCCGATTGTCTTCCGTCCCAACTCTTACTCACATCCTATCATGATTATCACCCGTTCACCCCTGCGCGTCTCCCTCGGCGGAGGAGGCACCGACCTGCCTTCGTATTACCGCGAGTTCGGCGGCTTCCTCGTGGCTGCGGCCATCGACAAATACGTCTACCTCACGCAGCACCGCACGTTTCAGCCGGGCATCATCGTCAAGTATTCCAAACTCGAACGCGCCGACCACGTCGACCAGATCGAGCATCCGATCGTCCGCGAGGCGATGAAACTCACCGGCGTCACCGATCCGCACATCGAGCTCACGTCCATGGCCGACATCCCCGGCGGCACGGGTCTCGGCTCCTCCGGCAGCTTCACGACCGCGCTCCTCAAAGCGCTCCATACGTCTAAAAAGAGCCTCATCTCCCCCGCCGAACTCGCCGAACAAGCCTGCGACATCGAGCTCAACAAACTCGGCGAACCCATCGGCAAACAAGACCAATACATCGCCGCCGTCGGCGGCATCACCGCCTTCACGTTTCACAAAGACGGCCGCGTCGAATACCGCCCCGCGCGCATCTCCGAAGAGACGCTCTTCAATCTCGAGGACAACCTCCTCCTGTTTTTCACCGGCTACTCGCGCAGCGCCTCCGCGATCCTCAAAGATCAAAACGAGAAGTCCAAGAGCAACGACCAGACGATGCTCGACAACATGCATTTCACCAAAGAGCTCGGCTACAAATCCCTCGAGTGCCTCGAAACCGGCAACCTCGACGAATTTGCCCGCCTCATGGACGTGCATTGGCAGCGCAAAAAAATCCGCAGCGCCGGCATGAGCAACGCCGTCATCAACGATTGGTATGATCACGCCATGACCAACGGCGCCCTCGGCGGTAAACTCATCGGCGCCGGCGGCGGTGGCTTCTTGATGTTCTACGCCGGCGACAAGAAAAAGCTCCGTCACGCCATGCGCGAAAAGGGCCTGCAAGAAGTCCGTTTCCGCTTCGACTTCGAAGGCACCAAAGTCGTCGCGCAGAACTAACGCCGACCTCGGCGCGACTGCGGGATGATTTTCAACACCTACGCCTTCGCGCTCTTCGCCGCCGTTTTTTTCCCGGGCTACTGGTTGATCCGGTCGCCCGGTTTGCGCGCGTGGTGGCTGCTGGGTGGGTGTGCGGTATTTCATGGCCACTTCGCCGGTCCCGCCGGCGTGCTCCCGATCGCCGCGCTGGCGCTGCTCACCTACGCCTGCGCGCTGAGTCGCCTCCGCGCGCTCTGCTACGCCGCCATCGCCGCGTGCATCGCCGCCCTCGTTTTTTACAAATACACGCACTTTCTGAGTCGCGAACTTCTCGCCACCCTCGCGCCGGGTCTCAGCGCCCAAGCCACGACGCTCTCCGCCTCGTGGCTACCGGACGCACCGCCACTCGCTCTGAGTTTTTTCACGTTTGAATTTGTGCATTACCTCGTCGACGTCGCTGGTGGCGGCGCGCCGATCCGCAGCCCGAAAACTTTCGCGCTGTTCACGATTTATTTTCCCTCGCTCGTCGCCGGCCCGATCAAGCGTTACCAAGATTTCACCGCCGCCCTGCCGCGCGCACTCGCCGGAGTCGAACTCACCGAAGTCGCCGCCGGAGCCCAACGCGTCGCGCTCGGCTTTTTCAAAAAAATCCTCCTCGCCGACAACCTCACGGTCGCGCTCGCCTTCTACGAAAAAGATTTTTCCAACCTCACCGCGCCCGAAGCCTGGCTATTTCTCGCGGCGCTCTCGGCCCGCATTTTACTCGATTTCAGCGGCTACACCGACATCGCCCTCGGTCTTTCCCAAATGCTCGGGCTCCGTCTGCCGGAAAATTTCAATTACCCCTACGCGGCCACCGGCCTGCGTGATTTCTGGGCGCGCTGGCACATTTCACTGAGCTCCTGGATTCGTGACTACGTTTACATCCCGCTCGGCGGCAACCGCTACGGCCCGCTTCGGCGCTGCAGTAATTTGATCATCGCCTTCGCGCTTTGCGGACTCTGGCACGGTGGCGCCGGGCATTTCATACTTTGGGGTTTGTGGCACGGCGTGGGACTCGTGGTGCAGGCGACCTATCGCCAGGCCCTAGGTTCGCTCGGCGCGAGACTTGGCGATGCCTTGGATCGTTTCGCCGTTTTAAGTTGGTTGCTGACGTTGCTCTTCGTCGCCTTCGGATGGTTGCTGTTTTTCTATCCCGCGGCGCAAGCGTGGGCGATGGCGATAAAACTCCTCTCGTTCCGCTGAGCCATGTCGCACGCCAAACTCAAAGCTCTCGCCTTTCTTGTCGCGATCCCGCTCGGTTTCGCGCTCGCGGTCTGGCTCGGTCGCGAGGCCGCGACCTACGCGAAGCCCGACAAATTCGTGCGCTTTCACCAGGGAATCGCCCCGGAGAGTTTATTTTATCCGCCGTTTTCGACCTTGGAAAATCTCGCCCTCGCTCGCTGGTCGCCTGGTCGCACGCTCGTGATTATCGGAGGGAATTCGATTCTTAATGGCGTCGGGCAATCCGATAAAAACCTCTGGAGCCGGCGCCTCCAAGAAGAACTCGGCGAGCGTTATGTCGTCGTAAATCTCTCGTTTCGCGGGGCTCTTCCCTGCGAGGCCGGCGCGCTGGTGGCGGAGTCTTTGATCAAGCGCGGTCTTCCCGTCGTGCTGATTTCCAACACCGCTCCCGCTACCGTCGGTCGTGTCGCCGGCGGCGCGTATGGCTATCTCTACTACGAAGCGCTCGCTCACGATCGCCTGATC
>CAJAFD010000167.1 GCA_903938935.1 uncultured Opitutia bacterium | reverse complement strand
CCGTCGCGCATGGGCAACGGCGCGCGGTCCGCCGCGAGGGCGGATGGAGAGGACGGTTGCGATAGAGAAGAAGGGGTTGCCAAAAGAGCCCGCGTTATCGCGCAAGGCGCGGCGCAACGCGAGCGTCGTTGTGGGCGGAGTGGAGGGTCGCGTGGGCGCTAGCGACTGGTTAGCCGCTTTCGTTCGAGAGGCGCTTTAAAATGGACAATCGTCACGACCCAAAATTCCGCAGCCGAAAAACGGTAGATGATGCGATACGGAGACTCGTGAACTTCCTTCAACGGTGCCTCAGGATATTCGTGGACCGAGTGGCCTTGGCTGGGAGCCATCGCGGCGCGCTCCACACGCTCGATGATGCGAGCGACCATCCGTGCGGCGTAAAATTCGGAATCCTGCGCGATGTAGCGTCGAATCGCACGCAGCGACCGCCTAGCTTCGGAGGACCAGCCAATCGTCACGCCGCAAATTCCTTCCTAATCGCCGCGTGCGAATGGACGCGGCCAACGCGAATATCGGCGAGCCCGGCGTCGATTTTTTGCCGGACGTAGATGCGATACATGAGATCATCCCAGGTGGACGAGGGAGAGAGGCCACGCACCAACTTAATGGCCGACGATTTGACGTTTTTGCGCTTCGCGATTGCCGACGACATGCGCTGAATTTGGCGCCGGGTAATGGCATGGCAAGCGACTCTTTTTGGGGTTAAGGTTTCAGACCAGCCTCGGCGGGTTGTAGCAAGCCACGGCGCAAGGCGAGCGTCCTTGTGGGCGGAGCGGAAGGTCGCGTGATCGAGGTGGCGGGGGTGGCAGGAGCGAAATGATTTCAGCCGGATGGCCACAGTCGCGCGAGGCTGCGAGGCATGACGCCATGCGCAGGCTTGAACCGGGGTCGGACGCCGGTAGCTTCGGGGCATGAGCACACGTGAGGCCGCCCCCGTCAGGTTGAACCCATGGCCGAGCGAGGTTTCACGGCATGAAGTGGTCCGAGAGAGCGCGTTCATCGCGGCCGTTCGCGCAGGTCTGACGGAATGGGATCGCGGCGCGGGGATTCCTCGCCGTGCAGTCCGCGAAGCCTTTTGAACGGCGGTATGCACTTTAACATCTGTGATCGACTGCGGCGCGGGTTCGGGTTCTTGGCGATCGTGTCAATCGCCCACGCTGCGCCCAGCCTCGAAGAGACGTTCGCCGCGCAAGGCCAGCTCATCCTCGCCCCGTTCGCCTCCGCGCCTTTCCCCCACCCTGACCGCGCGGCGGGTCACACCTACCAAGGCCGGCACTTCCCGGCCAAAGACCACTACGCCGACAACACCGTCGCGCTATTTATCCCGCACGGATTCCGCCCCAGTGCGTCGCTGGACTTTGTCATTCATTTCCACGGCTGGACCAACACTGTCGCCACCACGCTCCGCACGTTTCACCTCGTCGAACAACTCGTCGCCAGCGGCAAGAACGCGATCCTCGTCATCCCTGAAGGCCCGTACAACGCGCCCGATTCTTTCGGCGGCAAACTCGAGGACGTCGATGGTTTCAAACGCTTCATGGCCGAGGTCATCGCCACGCTCCGCGCCCGCGCCGATTTCAAAACGCAGAACTTCTCGGTGGGCCGGATCATTCTCTCCGGTCATAGCGGCGGCTATCGCGTGATCGCGGGCATCCTCGATCGCGGCGGCCTCGCGAAAAACGCCGACGAGGTCTGGCTCTTCGACGCGCTTTATGGCCGCACCGATTCCTTCCTCGCTTGGGCCGACCGCACGCACGGTCGTCTGCTCAACATCTATACCGATCACGGCGGCACGAAGGAAGTATCCGAAAAACTCCAAGCCCGCCTCGCCGCCCGCGGCACGCCGACGCTCTGCGCCGAAGAAAAAACCCTGCAAGCCGACGCCCTCCGCGACAGCCGCTTTGTGTTTATCTACACCGATCTCGCCCACGCGCAGGTCGCGGACGCGCGCGAAGAGTTCGCGCTCTTTCTCAAAACCAGCGTCCTCGCGGATCGTTGAGGCGTCGCGCCGATTTCTCCTCGTACCCGTGGGCAGCAGTTGCTTTCTTCTCCTGCCTTTTCCTTACACAGGCTTTCACCGCCTCAAGCAAAAGGTGGCGCTACTTTTTCAACCGAGCCAAAAACGCTTCCGGCGTCAGGCCGCTGGCGCGAATGAGACTGCGCAACGTGCCGGGCGCGACTTCTCGATGATCGGGCACCGATAGCGTCACCCAACTACCGTCCTTCACCAAAATCATATGACTGCCCTTTTGCCGCACGAGCTGCCAGCCGTCCCGCCCGAAGGCTTTTGCGACCGCGCGTCCGCTCAGTCTCGGTAAGCCCGACATCAGACGGCGACCTCGACTTGCTGCGTTTCAATGGTGAGCGGCAGGCCGCGTTCCGCGCGGACCTCAAGACAAAGCTCGATCGCTTCACGCACATTTTTAAGCGCCGTTGTCTTCGTCTTACCTTGGCTCACGCAGCCCGGAATCGACGGGCACTCTGCCACCCACATGCCCGTTTCGTCTCGGTCGATGGTTACGGTAAATTTCATCGCGCTACTTTATTCAAGCTGAGCCTCGGGGCAAGCCCAGCATCGCGACCCATGCTTGCGGTCAGTTGTGTCCGTCACGTTCTGCAAAAAAGGGGATGAGGCTGTGGGATGGGATGAGATCAACGGATTGATGGGCAGGATTAAGGTAAGGTCGCGCCGATTTCTCCTCGTACCCGCGCGCGGCAGTTGCTTTCCTCTCCTGCCTTTTCCTTTTCCTTCTCCATGTCCACCTGGTCCCGCTTTAAATCGCTTTATTATCACCACGCCGATCTCGGGCTCGCGCTCGACATCAGCCGCATGCCGTTCCCCGACGATTTCCTCACCGCCAAAGACGCCGCGATGCAACAGGCCTTCGCCGACATGGCCGCCTTGGAAAAAGGCGCCATCGCCAATCCCGATGAGAACCGCATGGTCGGCCACTACTGGCTCCGCGCGCCCCAGCTCGCGCCCACGCCCGCCCTCGCCGCCGAGATTTCCGCCACGCTCGCCGCGATCAAAGACTTCGCCGCGCGCGTCCACTCCGGCGCCATCGCCGGCCCCAAGGGCAAATTCAAAAACCTCCTCGTGATCGGTATCGGCGGCTCCGCCCTCGGCCCCCAACTCGTCCACCACGCCCTCGGCTCGCCCCGCAAAGACAAACTCGCCGTCGCCTTCTTCGACAACACCGATCCCGACGGCATCGACTACGTGCTCGCCGGGCTCCGCGGCCAACTCGCGAAAACTCTCGTCGTCGTCATCTCCAAATCCGGCGGCACCGCCGAAACCCGCAACGGCCAACTCGAGGCCGCCGCTGCCTTCCAAGCCGCGGGCCTTGATTTCACGAAGCACTTCGTCGCCGTCACGGGCGCGGGCTCCAAGCTCGACCAGACCGCCCTAGCGCAAAACTGGCTCGCCCGTTTCCCCATGTGGGACTGGGTCGGCGGTCGCACTTCTGAACTCTCCGCCGTCGGTCTCCTCCCCGCCGCGCTCCAAGGCCTCGACATCCAAGCCCTGCTCGACGGCGCCGCTGCGATGGACGTCGTCACGCGCCACACCACCGTCGGCCAAAACCCCGCCGCGCTCCTCGCGCTCATGTGGTTCTACGCCACCGATGGCCGCGGCACCAAAGACATGGTCGTCCTCCCCTACAAGGACCGCCTGCTCTTGTTTTCCCGTTACCTCCAGCAACTCGTCATGGAGTCGCTCGGCAAGGAACACGATCTCAAGGGCAACGTCGTCAACCAAGGCATCGCCGTCTACGGCAACAAAGGCTCCACCGATCAACACGCCTACGTCCAACAACTGCGCGACGGCGTGAACAACTTCTTCGTCACCTTCATCGAAGTCCTCAAAGACCGCGACGCGAAGACCGCCCTCGAAGTCGAACCCGGCATCACCGCCGGCGATTTCCTCCAAGGCTTCTACCTCGGCACCCGCGACGCCCTCAGCGAGAAAGACCGCCACTCCGTCACGATCACGTTGCCCGATGTTTCGCCGCGCTCGCTCGGCATGTTGATCGCGCTCTACGAACGCGTCGTCGGCCTCTACGCCTCGCTCGTCGGCATCAACGCTTACCACCAACCCGGCGTCGAAGCCGGCAAGAAAGCCGCCGGTGGCGTCATCGCGTTGAAACTCAAACTCACCGCCGCGCTCCAGGCCGCACCCGAGGCCCAGTTCACCGCCGAGCAACTCGCCGCCCAAGTCGGCCAGCCCGACGCCGCCGAACTCGCGTTCAAGATCCTCGAACACCTCGCCGCCAACAAAGGCAGCGGCGTGAAAAAGCGCGCCAAGTCCCCGTGGTTTAAATCCACTTACCGCGCCGCTTAACCGCGCTGCGTTGCGTCGGCTTTCACCCCACTCCCCATGAATCGCCTCCTGCTCGTCCTCAGCCTGCTCGCCTTCACAGTGAGCGGCTCGCTGGGCGCGCTGTATTGGCAAGCCCTCGAAACGCGCCGCGAACTAACCGCGCGCACCGTCGCCCTCGACGGCCAGCTCACGGCCTCGCGCGAGTTGGCCTCGTCGTTTCAAAAACAAGCCGTCACCGCCGGCGCCCAAGTCGAAATCACCAAAGCCCAACTCGCCACCGCGGAGTCCCGCACTGCTCAGCTAACCACCGACCTCGCCGCCTCACGCGCCGCCCTCGCCGCCCGCGAAGCCGCCGAGCGCACGCTGCGCGACGAACTCAGCTCGTTGCAACGCGACCTCACCGACACCCGCGCCCAAGCCATTCCGCCCGCCCAAGTCGAAGCCTACAAAAACACCATCGCCGAACTCGAGCGCCAGCTCGCCACGGCGAAAAACGGCGCCGCTCTGCCCACGGCCGCCGGCGCTTCCACGGCTGTCTTCTCGAGTCGCGCCGGCCGCGTGTCGGCGAATGTCATGAGCATCGGCCCAGAAAATTCCTTCGTCGTGCTCAACTACGGCTCCATCCGCGGTGCGAGCGTGGACCAACGCTTTTCCGTGCGCAACGGCACCGAAATCCTCGCGATCATCCGCATCAGCGACGTCCGCTCGCAATTTTCCATCGCCCAAGTGGAACCCGATTCTCTACGCGGCGTCTTGCACAAAGGCGATTTGGCCGTACTAACTCCTTAACTCACTCACGATGCACTCCCTCAAAAAACCGTTTCTGCTCCTCCTGTTGGCCACCTTTGGCCTCCTCCTCAGCGGCTGCGAAACCCGCCGCCAGAAAGACACCGCGATTCCATGGAGTCGCCCCGCCGGCTGGGAAGGCCAGATCCCCGGCATGGGCCAACAGACCGGCCGCTAAGCTACGCCTCTCACTTCCCTCTCGCCAAATCCGGCCTCGCGCCGGATTTTTTATGCCTGCGCATGAACGAGCCCGCCGCCAACCCTTCGCTGATCCCTTCGCCCGGCACGCTCTACGTCGTGGCCACGCCCATCGGCAACCTCGCCGATCTCACGGAGCGCGCCCGCGCCATCCTCGGCGCCGTCGATCTCGTCGCTTGCGAAGACACCCGCACCACCGGCGGACTCCTCACGCGCTTCGGCCTGCATCGCCCGCTCGTCTCCTACCACGATCACAACGAAACCGAAGCCGCCGAATTCATCGCCGCTAAAATCGCCGCCGGTCAATCCGTCGCCCTCGTGAGCGACGCCGGCACGCCCGCCATCAGTGACCCCGGCTTCCGCTTGGTCCGCGCCTGCCGCCGCCGCGGCTTGCCCGTATTCCCGATCCCCGGCGCCTGCGCGGTCGCCGCCGTCTTGAGCGCCAGCGGCCTGCCCACCAACGGCTTTCTCTTCGCCGGTTTCCTAATCGCCAAAACCTCCGCGCGCACCGCGTTTCTCGAAAAATACCGCGACTTCGAATTCACCCTCGCGCTCTACGAAAGTTGCCACCGCATCGACAAATTCGCCGAAGAGATCGTGGAGAAACTGGGCCCGGATCGAGTCATCTGCATCGCCCGGGAAGTCACCAAGCTCCACGAAACCTGGCTCGTCGGCCGCGCTGGCGACGTGCGCGACCGCCTGCTCAAAGGCAGCTTGAAAGGTGAGTTTGTCGTCCTGATCGCTCCCGCCGATTTCGTCCTGTGAACGCCGCGCCCGCAGGTTCCGTTGCCGTCATCGATATCGGGTCCAACTCGATCAAAATCCTCGTCGCCGCCCGCGACGCGAGCGGCACCTTGCGCGCGCAGCATTACCGCACGATCGACGCGCGCATCAGTGCCGGCATCAGCCGCACCGAACCGCGCCTCAGCGAAGAAGGCATGGCCCGCGGCCTCGCCGCCATCACCTCGCTCCTCGCCGACGCCACCGCGCACGCCGCGAGCCGCCTGATTCTCGTCGCCACCAGTGCCGTGCGCGACGCGCGCAATGGCGCGGATTTCATTGCCCGCGTCCACGCCGCGACTGGCCACACCATCCGCCTGCTTTCCGGCGACGAAGAAGCCAACCTCATCGGCCGCGGCCTCACCTGCGATCCGGCTCTCGCCGATTTACGCGACTTCTATGTCTTCGATCTCGGAGGCGGCAGCCTCGAGTGCCTCGCTTTCCGCGACCGTCGCATCACGCAAGCCGTGAGCCTCCCGCTCGGTTGCGTGCGCCTCACGGAAAAATTCATCGCCGATCCAACGGCCCCCTTCATCGCCGCCCATGCCGACGCGATCGCCGCGCATGTAAGCGAGTTAATCAAGCACGCCGGCTTTAGCTTTTCATTGCCCGCGACCGCCCCGGCGATTGGCACCGGCGGAACGGTCACAAGCGTGCGCACGATTCAAGCCGCACGCACGGG
>CAJAFD010000166.1 GCA_903938935.1 uncultured Opitutia bacterium | reverse complement strand
CGGTACCGATGGCGTTGATGAAGGTGTCTTCGTTGTCGGCCATCGTGGTGTTCATCGCCACGACCGTGGTGTTGTCACCCGTGGCCAAGGCGTCGCGCAGGGTGACGACGTTGTTCAAAAAAGCGGCGATTTCTGGGTTGGTGGTCGCAGCGCCGGGCGAAGGTGCGACCGCGCGGCCGTCGCCCATGGGGACGGTCGCGTCTTGGTCGTTGCCGACATAGGCGACGGTCGTGATGGCGCCCGCAGTGTCGCGCGTCGTGGTGTACGGCTGCGCGTCAACGGCGGTGCCGGCAAAAATGTAATCAGCGCCGAAGCGCGAGTTGGCGACGTTGGTGGCTTGCTCGAGTAGCTGCGAAACTTCCGCACCGTAGGCGGCCATGCTTTGCGGACCGGCGCCGGCGGAGAGCGAGGTCAATTCGCTGATGCGGCTCGCGATTTTCTGCATCTGCGTGAGCGCGGTGAGCGAGGACTCGGAACGCGATTTAGCCATCGAGGCGGCAGACTGATAATTACCCACGCGCTCTGCTTCCATCTGGCGGTTGAGCACGCGACTGGTCGCGGCGGGGTCATCGCTGGGCTTGAGCAAGCGGCGACCCGTGGCGATATTTTGATGCAGACGCGCCTGCTCATCACTGAGACGACGGAGATCGTTGATCGCCGTGTTGGTAACAAAATTAGTGGAGACGCGCATCATAAAGAACTAAGGGGTTAATTGCCCATGCCGTTAACGACGGTGTCTAGCATTGAGTCGATGATGGAGATCACGCGGGCCGAGGCTTGGTACGCGCGCTGAAACTTCATCAGCTCGGCCGCTTCTTCATCGAGCGAAACACCGCTCATGCTCTCACGCTGGCCACGCACAGCACTGAGCACGCCGGTCTGATTTTCACTGCGCATCCGCGACTGCGAAAGGCTGTAGCTAAAAAGTGAAATCGCCGCTGAGTAGCTTTCGCCGATCGTACCGTCGATCGCATCACCGGAGGTCGACGAGAACGACTGAACATCGAGTTCGGAAATCGCTTGGGCGATGGAACCATCGCCGGCCGCACCGCCAGCCACGGAGGCGCGGACGTTGAGGCCGGTCAATCCACTGGCGAGCCGAATGGAGCTAGCATCGGTGCCCGTGGGATCAAAAAAGTTTTGGCCCGTGCCGCTGGGATTATAGACGGCGTTGACGGAGGTGACCATCTGGTTGGCCAATTGATCGAGGCTATCACGCAACGTCTGCAACGCACCATCACGCGCGGTAAGATGGCCCTTGATAGAACCACCGGTGAGCGCCAGCGCGGTGTCGCTCGAGGCCACGCGGACCGCATCGCCGTCGAAAGTGAGTGTCTCCAGCGTCGTGCCAGCCGAGAGAATCACCGTATCGACGCCGCTCGCCGAAGTGGCGGTGATCTGAATCTGGTTCGGCGCATCGGGCAGCGTCGTGGTCTTGAAATTCATCACCTGCGCCAAATCTTCGACGCGGGCTTGGCGCTGGTCGCGCAACGTGAGCGCCTTGGTGCCGGTGTCGCTCTCTTGCGTGGCGATCATCAGGTTCAATTCGCTGATCGTGGAGAGGAGCAAGTTGGCCTTGTCCACGTCGTTGCTCACTTGATCCG
>CAJAFD010000165.1 GCA_903938935.1 uncultured Opitutia bacterium | reverse complement strand
GACCCCAATATTCCGCCGATGGTCGCACAGGGCGCGGTGGCTGGTGGCGGACAACGCCCCTTTGCCCAACGTATTTTTATGCCCGACGCCGGTCCGGCCGCCGTCGCGATCGCACTGGTCGGGAGTCAAAACGTCTGCTGGGACGCCGGCCAGTGTCGCCTCCGTTACGCGTGGCAGGGCAGCTTTATCGACGCTTCTGAAAACTGGGCGGGCAACGGCAAGATTCTGCCGATCGTTCCGACCAAGCCATGGTGGCGCGCGCCCAAAGACGATTTCCCGTTGCGCTTCGGCGCCGTGGATTCCGCTGCGCCGAAGGTCAAATTCCTCGGCTACGCCGCCACGACCACCGGCCCGGTGTTTCACTATCGCGCCGGCGAAACCGAAGTTTACGAACACGTGCTTCCCGCCGCCGGCCGCCCCGGCATCGCGCTGCGCCTGCAAATCCCGCGCGCGCCTGGCCTGGTTTTCTACCGCGCCGCGGCCGATCCCAACGCCCAGTGGACCAGTTCGGCCGGCACGTGGCGCGACGGCGTGCTCATACTCACGCCCGCTCAAGCCGCCGACGTCACCCTCACGCTCACCTCCGCGCTCTGCACGCCATGAACCTCGTGAAACTTTCCTCCCACATGCTCGCGCTCTTCGCGGTGACTGCATTTGCCCGCGCCGCCGAGACTACGCCGCCGGCCGATGCGCGCGTTGCTCAACACTACGCCATCGGCAAAATCTCCACGCCTCCCGGGGTCGATCCGCAGCTCGGCGGCCTCGCGCTGTTGCCCGACGGTCGACTCGCGGCGGCGTTTCACCACGGCCAAGTTGCGTTTTATGATTTCAAGACGCTGAGCTGGAAAATTTTCGCCGAAGGTCTGCACGAGCCGCTCGGCTTATTGCTCGGCCAAGACGGCAGCTTGCTCGTGATGCAGCGCCCCGAGCTCACCCGCTTGCGCGACACCGACGGCGACGGCGTGGCCGACCGCTACGAAGCGCTGTGGGACGACTTCGGCATGACGGGCAACTACCACGAGTTCGCCTTCGGCCCCGTGCGCGGGCCCAACGGTAAACTCTACGTGAGCCTCAACCTCGCTTCCGCGGGCGACACCATCCGCGAGGAAATCCGGGGCGAGTGGAGCCCGATCGGTTTGTCGCGCGAAAAATTTTACGACATCGCGGACTGGAAGAAAAACTCCACCGCGGCGGGCCGCATGTATGGCCGCGTGAAGTGGCGCGGCTGCATCATGGAGATCGACGAAACCACCGGCGCGGCGGAGTTGTTTGCGACGGGTTTTCGTTCGCCCGACGGCATGGGCTTCGATGCGGCAGGCAATTTTTTCGTGAATGACAACCAAGGCGACTGGCGCGGCACGAGTCCCGTGCACGTGGTTCAGCGCGGTGGTTTTTACGGCCATCCGGCGAGTCTCGTCTGGCGGCCCGACTGGGACGGCTCCGAGCCGCTCAAGCTCCCGATCGAGAAACTCAATGCCCTGCGCACGGTGGCGGCGATCAACCTACCGCACAGTTTCTACGCGAGCTCGCCGACCGAGATGATTCTCATCCCACAGACGGCGGCGTGGGGTCCATTTGGCGGACAGATGATTGTGGGCGAGATGAATTCCGGGCGCGTGCTGCGGCTCCTGCCCGAGCAAGTTGACGGCGTGTGGCAGGGCG
>CAJAFD010000164.1 GCA_903938935.1 uncultured Opitutia bacterium | reverse complement strand
CTGGCTTTGGCTTGGGTGAGTTGCTGCGTGGCCCATTGCGCATGGAGTTGGGCGAGATCGGCGCGAAGTTCCGGGGTCTCAAGTGTGGTGACTTCTAAGGGGAAAGGGTGTGCTGGGCTGGAATCGGTGGCGGCGGGGGTGAGGCGCGTGAGGTCGGTGATGAGGCTGGTGGATAGCGTTTGACGGGTGCGATTGAGCGCGAGGCGTTCGTCGAGGTCACGCGAGCGCAGCACGAGGAGCGGCTGGCCGGCAGTGACCGTGTCGTTGTCGCGGGCGAGCACTTGGGCGATTTGCGCGCTGAGCGGGACGCGGAGCTCGGTGCGCTCGGTGGCAGGACGGACAACGCCGGGGGCGCGCACAGTGACGTCGACTTCGATGAGCGGGAGCGCGGCGAGCGCGGCAGTCACGCCTAGGAGGGCGAGCCAATAAATCCAAGGCCGCGCGGGCCCGTGTTCCGCGTAGAGGCTTTCGACGGTGTGCTGGGCTAGCAGGGCAGGAAGCAGGGGAATCGCTTCGGGGGTAGGTGGGGTATTTATGTTACTCGCGGGAAGGGGTGGTCGGGGTTTTCCGGAGTAGGAGCGGCTGAAAGCTATTCTAGTCCTAAGAAATCACGCGGCGATTTTCTTGGGCTCGTTGTAGATGATCAGGTTGGCGTAGCGGGCGAGGATGCGGTCGCGGCGTTGGCGGGCGCAGACGATGTCTTTGGTCCGCAATGAGCGGCGGATGCGCTTCTTGGTGTAGGTGCTCGGGTAAAGGGTATAGTGAATGAACCAGGTGCCGTTATTGTCCCAGATGTGATGATCGGGGTTGTCCATGCGGACGCGGATACTCGGGGTGCGGAAGCCGGGGATCTTTTCCATGATTTTTTAGTTTTCGCTCGGGCGTGGATTATTTTTTGAAATCATTTCACGCTCTTTAATATTAATTTATGACAGCAATGAAATGTATTTACCGTAATTTATCCGTAATATTACGCATGCCATTTTTGGCGCGGTTTGGACTCGGGCGCTTTGTGGGCGGTGAGGTGCCGAAGATCGGGGGCTAACTAAAACTAGGCGGCGGAATCAGCGGGGAGGTCGCTGGTCGGAGCGGGCGGGCAATAGCGGTAACCGGTCTTGGGAATGACTTCGATCCAGGGGCGTAGGGATAGGCCAATGCGTTGGGTGGAACGGACGAGTTTGCCGAGGAGGACGCGGAGGTTGCTGGTGTCCCCATCAAAGCGGCGCGCCAGGATTTCGCTATAAAGGGTGTCGTAGGTAATCAGAGCTCCGCGGGATTGGAGCAGGAGTTCGACGAGGGTAACTTCGCGCGGAGAGAGGCGGAGGGTGCGACTGCCGTTTTGGAGGCGGTGTTCGTTGAAGTGCATGAGGCCGCCGGCAAAGGGAATGGGTTTGGGTAAGGGCGCGCCGCGGTTGGGGCTGAGGCGGGAGCGGCGGGAAGCGCGGTGGTATTTCTCGAGATATTCGACGAGCACTTCGGGTTGAACGGGATCGCGTTGGACGAGGTCGGCGCCGAGGGCGATGTGGCGGGCTTCGATGGGCGCGGGTGCATCGGCTTGGATGAGTACCACGATGTGCGTCGGCGCGAGTGGGCCGGCGCTCGTAAGCGCGGAGATGACATCCTCGGATTGGCCGTCGCCGAGGTGCTGGCGCGTAAGGATGACGCGCGGGCTGACTCGACGGAGGAGTGCTTTGAGCGCGAAGAGAGAATCGCAAACGGTGTTATCGAGCTGGCGGCTGGCGCAGAGCGCAGCCAGGTGGGCGCGTTCGTCGGCGTGGGGTGAGATGATGGCGATCACAGCGAGGGGCGGTTTCGGGCGCTGCGAACGGTGCCGCTGGTGTGCAGAGCGCGTGGGTGACGCACAGGGCTTGGCGAAATTTTCATGCGTGATGGATCGCGGGGCGATTTGGTCTGGGTGTGGTATTTACGCAGTCCGTTTTGAGCCCCTGGGTGTGTGGCAATAAATACATTTTATTGCAAGTAAAATAGACGGATAAGGCTCACGCGTGGGTTGCGAGATGGCTTTTGTTCACCCGCGCTGCTCGGAGGCGGGTTGAACAGGATGCTTTTCCGCTGCGTATGGGCGCAACGACTAGGTTTCTATCTTCGTGGAGAAGATTCTGGGCTCGGCATAAAACAGCGCACTCCCAGGAAAAAGCGGTTATGCGCTCACGGATTTCCGGCGGTATACGACGAGGTAACGAGGAGTGTCGGCGCGAGTGACGAAGGCGTCAGGTGTCGTGCCGTCGAGGCCGTAGCAGATGCGGAGCAGGTCGCCTTTGGCTTGGTAAATGGCGGAGATCACGCGACCGGTGTTGGGGCCTTCCAGTCCGCGTAACGTCAGGATTGGGTGCGCCTCGGCGGCGGTGGCATCGGCGGCGACAACGTGGCCACGGTCCGCGATCTCTTCGCCGAACCGCACGCTGTAATGCGTGGCGGAAATCTCGAGGGTGGTATTATCAACGATGAGGGGATGCGCGGGCTCGCCGGAGAGTTCTGCGCGGATCATTTTCCAAATGCCGTGGAGCGGGGCGGGCGTCATGGACGGAGAAATTCGGGGGCGGTGAGCGTCTTCGGGATCTCGGAGACGGGGCGCGGCTCTGGAATTTTCTTTTCGCTACCGGCGCCGAGTTTTTCGAGTTTGCGGCCGGTCACGAGGACCTGGCTTTCGGTCTGGTAAACGGTGCTGTTGAAGGCGGTGACGGCTTGGGTGAGACGTTGGCCGAGATCGTCGAGATTTTTGCCGACGGCGGCCACGCGTTCATGGAGCTCGAGGCCGAGTTTGCGGATTTCCTCGGTGTTTTTGGAAAGGACTTCTTGTTTCCAACCGAAGGCCGCGGCTTTGAGCAGGGCGATGAGCGTGGCGGGGGAGGCGAGGATGACGCCGACCGCGGTGCCGCGCTCAAAAAGATCGGGCTCATAGCGGAGGGCGGCGCTGTAAAACGCTTCGCCAGGAATAAACAGCACCACGAATTCGGGCGAAGGTTGGATGTTTTTCCAGTAAGCTTTGTTGCCCAAGGCGTCGATGTGGCCGCGCACGACGCGGGCGTGTTCGGTGAATTTAGCTTTGCGGATCGTCTCGTCGCCGGCTTCGAGGGCTTCGAGGTAGGCTTGCATGGGCGCCTTGGCATCGACCGCGATGGATTTGCCGCCGGGGAGGCGGATGATCATGTCGGGGCGCACTTCGCCGACGGCGCTTTGTTGGATAAAGTCGACGTTTTCAAGCATGCCGGCGAGCTCGACGACGCGTTGCAGCTGGAGTTCGCCCCAACGGCCGGCGGTCGAGGTGGAACGCAGCGAGCGAGAGAGTTTGGTGGTCTCGGATTGGAGCGAAGTCTGGGCGGTCGCGAGGCCCTTGAGTTGTTCGGTGAGCGTGCCGTAGGCGGTGGCGCGGGTCTTCTCGATTTCGGCGATCTTGCCGTCGACTTTTTCGAGGGACTCGCGGAGCGGTTTGACGAGGGCGTCGATGGCGAGTTGGCGTTTCTCGAGGTCGCCGGCAGATTGAGTCTGGAGTTGGGCGAAGGATTGTTGGGCTTGCGCGAGAAAATCGGCGCGGTTGGCGCGGAGGGCGTCGGCGGAGAGGGCTTTGAATTCGGCGACGAGGCGCTCGTGCGCGGATTTCTCCGCGGTGAGCTCGGTGGCGTGCTGGGTGACGAGCGTCGAGAGTCGCTGCGTCTCGGTGCGTTGCGCGGCAAGTTCGTGGGCGAGCCGCGAGTTTTCGTCGGCGAGGGCGCGGGTGCGCTCGGTGAGCGTGGCGGCGCGGCCGCGCCAATAAAACCAGACGATCAGCGCGCTAATTCCAGCGGCGAGGAGGGCGATAAAAAAAAGCGACATGGAGAAAAATCAGGTCAGAGCCGCGGGGCCGAACGCTCCGGGGAGCAAGCGATCGAGCGTGGTTTCGTGGCGCGCGGTGGACGCGCAGACGCTAATGACGAGAGCCGTCGGACCGAATTCGTTGATGACTTGGCGGCAAGCGCCGCAGGGGCTCGTGGGCTGGGCGGTCGGCGTGAAAACGGCGACGGCAAGAATGCGGCGCTCACCGGCCGCGGCGGCGGTGAAAATCGCGGTGCGCTCGGCGCAATTGCACAGACCGTAGGAGGCGTTCTCGACGTTGCAGCCGGCGTAGATTTTTCCCGAGGCGGCGAGCACGGCGGCGCCCACGGGAAACTCGGAATACGGCGAATACGATTTTTTCGCGGCGGCGCGCGCGGCTTTTTCGAGCTGGCGGCAAACGGGGGCGGAAATGTTTTTAGCCATGGGGAAAAGTATCAGAGACCGAGTTCGGTTTTGGTGGTGGCGAAGGCGTTGATGGCAGATTCTAGGTCGGCGCGCGAGTGGGCCGCGCTGACTTGGGTGCGGATGCGGGCGGCGCCTTGGGGTACGACCGGATAGAAAAAACCGACGACGTACACGCCTTTTTCAAGCATACGCGCGGCAAATCGCTGCGAGAGCGCAGCGTCGCCGAGCATCACGGGAACGATCGGATGCGCGCCGGGTTTGAGCGTGAGGCCGGCGGCGGTGAGACCGGCGCGGAAGAATTTCGTGTTTTCTTCGAGGCGGTCGCGGAAGGCCGTCGAAGTGCTGATGAGATCGAGGGCGGCGAGAGACGAGGCGACGATGGCGGGCGCGAGCGAGTTGGAAAACAAGTACGGGCGCGAGCGTTGGCGGAGCAGGGCGATGATTTCTTTTTTGCCGCTCAGGTAGCCGCCGCTCGCGCCGCCGAGGGCTTTGCCGAGCGTGCCGGAAATGAGGTCGATGCGGCCCATGACGCCGCAGTGCTCCGGCGTGCCGCGGCCGGTCTGGCCCATAAAGCCGACGGCGTGGCTATCGTCGACCATCACGAGGGCACCGTAGCGCTCGGCGAGGTCGCAGATCTCGCGTAGCGGCGCGATGAAACCGTCCATCGAAAACACGCCGTCGGTCACGACGAGTTTGAAGCGGGCTTTGGCGGCGTCGGCGGCTTGGAGTTGGGCCTCGAGATCGGCGAGGTTGCAATTTTTGTAGCGGAAACGCTGGGCCTTGCAGAGGCGGATACCATCGATGATCGAGGCATGGTTTAACTCATCGCTGATGACGGCGTCCTCCGCGCTGAGGAGCGTTTCAAAAGCGCCGCCGTTGGCGTCGAAACAGGAGGAGTAAAGAATCGTGTCTTCGACGCCGAGGAAAGCGCTGAGGCGTTGCTCGAGTTCGCGGTGGATTTCTTGCGTGCCGCAGATGAAACGCACCGAGGCGAGGCCGTAGCCCCAACGATCGAGCGCGGTGTGGGCGGCGGCGATGAGCGCGGGGTGATTGGCGAGACCGAGGTAGTTGTTGGCGCAGAAATTCAGGACCTCGCGACCGCCGGCGACGGCGATGTGCGCGGATTGCGCGGTGGCGATGAGGCGTTCGCGTTTGGTGAGACCGGCGGCGTCAATTTCGCCGAGGGTTTTTTCGAGGTGCGCGAGATAGGCGGGCGTCATGGGTCAGTCCCAGTTCAAGATGATTTTCCCGCTGCGGCCGGAGCGCATGAGATCGAAGCCTTTTTGAAAATCGGTGTAATGAAAACGATGCGTGATGACCGGCGAGATATCGAGGCCACGTTGGATGAGAGACGTCATCTTGTACCACGTCTCATACATCTCGCGGCCGTAGATGCCGCGGATCGTGAGCATGTTGAAAACGACCTTGTTCCAATCCACGGCAGCGGCGCCGGGCATGATGCCGAGGAGGGCGATGCGGCCGCCGTGGGCCATGTTGTCGATCATGGTATTGAGCGCGACTGGATTGCCGGACATCTCGAGGCCAACGTCGAAACCTTCCTTCATGCCGATCTCGCGCTGGACGTCGGCGAGATTTTCTTTGGCAACATCAACCGTGCGCGTGGCGCCCATGCGGGCGGCGAGCGCGAGGCGGTCGGGGTTGACGTCGGTAACGACGACTTTGCGCGCGCCTGCTTGCTGGGCGATCGCGGTGGCCATGCAACCGATGGGGCCGGCGCCGGTGATGAGCACGTCTTCGCCGACGAGATCATACTGGAGCGCGGTGTGCGTGGCGTTGCCGAGCGGATCGAAGCACGAAAGCACGTCGAGGGGAATGGCGGGATCGACGAGCACGGCGTTGGTCGCAGGAATGCAGAGATATTCGGCGAACGCGCCGTCGCGGTTCACGCCCACGCCCTGGGTGTCTTTGCAAAGGTGGCGGCGACCCGCGAGGCAGTTGCGGCAGAGGCCGCAAACGATGTGGCCCTCGCCGTCGACCAGATCGCCGGGCGCAAACCCGATGACGTTGGCGCCGACGGCTTCGATGGTGCCGACGAATTCGTGGCCGACGACCATGGGTGGCTTGATGGTTTTTTCCGCCCACGCGTCCCAATTGTAAATGTGAACATCGGTCCCGCAGATGGAGGTTTTTTTGACCTTGATGAGGACGTCGTTGACGCCGGGCTTGGGCACGGGGACTTCCGTGAGCGAGAGGCCGGGGCCGGCTTGGAGTTTGGCGATGGCGCGCATAGTGGAAGCGGGCATGAGATTTTTGATTGGCCCAAGTTTAGCGAAGGGCGCGGGCGGGAAACAATGGTGAACGCTCGCCCATGACACAGATTTATCGGGCGGTGCGAAATTTCATTTCCAAGTCGCGCAAGAAAAGCGCGGCGCCTATAGCGGTGCGATATGAGTTTGCCTCTGCGGCGGCGAGCGAGTGCGCTCGGCGTTCAGCCGATGATCAACCGATTTTATACCGACTTCGACGCAGAGACCTACGGCGCGGTCCGCAAGACCGATTACCGCAACGCGTTTCAAATCGACCGCGACCGCATCATTCACGCGCATGCATTTCGTAAACTGCAGTCGAAGACGCAGGTGTTTCTCTCGGGTGAATACGATTTTTACCGCACGCGGCTCACCCACTCGATGGAAGTCGCGCAGATCGGGCGCTCGATTTGTCACTATTTACGGACGCAGGGCGGGCCGTTGGCCGATGATTTTTTTATCGACGGTGATTTGGTCGAGGCGGTGTGTCTCGCGCACGATCTCGGGCATCCGCCGTTTGGACATTCGGGCGAACGGACGCTGCAGGAGCTGATGTTGCCCTGGGGTGGTTTCGAGGGGAACGCGCAGACTCTGCACCTGCTTACGGAGACGATGTTTCAAAACGAATCGGGCGTGCGCGGCATGCAGGCGACGCGGGCGCTGCTCGACGGCGTGTTGAAATACAAAAAATTATTCGCGGAATTTCCTGCGCCGCCGGCGAATCATTTTCTCTATGCTCCCCAAGGCGCAGTGCGGACGTTTGTTTTTGGCGCGGCGACGATTCCTGCAGAGTTGCACGCCGAGGAGAAGTTGAACGCGTTTAAAAGCGTCGAGTGTCAGATCATGGATTGGGCGGACGATGCGGCGTATTCGCTCAACGATATTGTGGACGGCGTGAAGGCGGGCTTTTTGACGATCGAGCGCGTCGAGGCCTGGGCGGCCGGCGAGGCGATTGATGCGGAGCGACAGAGCTGGCTCGACGCGTTATTCGCGGCGATTCGGGCGGACCGATTGGAGAATGTGTTTTCGGCCAAGATCGGGGTGTTCATTACGGCGTGCCGGTTGCGGGAGCGAAAAAACTTCATGAGCGCGGCGACGAATCGTTACCGTTTCGAACTCGTGGTGGCGCCGGCGGCGGGGCGCGAGGCGATGTTCTATAAAAAAATGGCCAACGACATCATCTTCGAGAGTCCGCAACTCCAGCAGATGGAGCACAAGGCGCGGAAGGTGATGTTTGAGCTCTGGGATTCAGCTTGGAAAAACTACGTCGAGCGCTCGGGCCGCATCATTCACATCTTGCCGCCGCGAGTCGGTAAATTGATCGCCGCCGAAACGACCGAAGCCGGGAAGGCGCGCCAAATCTGTGATTGGTTGGCGGGCCTCACGGACGGAATGATCGTGCGGACTTACCAGCGGCTCTTTGATCCGGAACTCGGGTCGATCCGGGATTTGAGCTGAGTTTTTTCAGGCTGAGAGATGGCCGTCGCGCACGGCCCGGGCGACCATGGCTTGAGCGTAGGCCCAGAGATCGGCGCTGCCTTCGGCGATGTGGGCGTTGCGGGCGAGGACGCGGTCGGAGGTGATGCCGTGTTTTTTCCACGCGGCGCCCTCGGTCGAGCAATTCAGCAACATCGGGTGGAAGCGGTCCACGGCGGCGGCGAATTTGGCCTCGGGGGTTTGGCGCGCTTCAAACTCATCCCAGAGCGCGCGGAACTCGGCGGATTGACCGGGTGGCAAGAGTCCAAAAATGCGGTCGGCGGCGAGGCACTCGCGCGTGTGTTGGTCAGCCATGTTTTTCGTGTCGTAGGCAAACGTGTCACCGGCGTCGATTTCGACGAGGTCGTGGATGATCACCATTTTGAGCGCGCGGAGCACGTCGAGGTGCGGGACGTTGGCGTGCTCGGCGAGGGTCATCACCAGCAGGCAAAGGCCCCAAGAATGTTCGGCGTCGTTTTCGGCGCGACCGCTGACGGTATTTACCGTCTGCCGGAAAATGTTTTTGAGCTGATCGACCTCGACGATGAAGGCGATCTGGCGCGAGAGACGTTCGAGCGGAGTGGCGCTCACGGTTTCAAGTAAGGCGCGAGGACTTGGGTCCAGATGGCGTAGCCGGCTGGCTGCATGTGGAGTTGATCGGCGATAAAAAGTTCGGGACGGGTTTTGCCCGCGGCGTCGAGCATCGGCGTGGCGACATCCACAAACGTGCGGCGTGGATCTTGGGCGCAGGCGGCGGCGATGAGTTGATTGGCGAGCAGGACTTTGTCGCGAATTTTGGCGCGAGAAGGACTTTCTTTCACGGCGAGGAAGATGATCTTAGTCTTCGGGAGCGCGGGGTGAATTTTGGCGCAAAACGCTTTGAAATCGGCGAGCAAGGCTTCCGCGGATTTGCCGGCTTGGAGATCGTTTTCTCCCGCGTAAACGACGACGATACGCGGTGCGTACGGAATGACGATGCGGTCCGCGTAGAACACGCTGTCTGAAAGCTCCGAGCCGCCGAAGCCACGGTTGATCGTGGTGATGCCTGGAAAATCGGCGGCGAGGCTCGTCCATTTACGAATCGAAGAACTGCCGACAAACACCACGGCATCGCGGGCGGGAGCTTTGATCGCGTCGGCTTGGGTGTATTTATTGATTTCGGCCGCCCATTTTTCGGGCGCGGCAAAAAGACTGGCGCCCAAAAGCAGCGCGGCGGTGATTGCGGTACGAAGCGGTAGTCCGGGTGAACGAAGAGAGCGCATGAATTCCAGCAAACACGCCGAATCGTCTTCGGCAATACGCGAGCGCGAGAGTTTTTTCATGCGCAGGGTTGCGCGCCTGCTTCATTCGGCTGAAACATGCTGCGATGTCTTCGCTACACGATTCCCTTCGCCTCGGCGCATTAACGCTGCCGAACCGTATCATCATGGCCCCGCTCACGCGTTGCCGCGCTTCCGCCGGTCGCGTGCCGAATCCCATGATGGCGAAATACTACGCTCAGCGGGCATCTGCGGGTTTGATCCTGAGCGAGGCAACTGCCGTCGACCCGATGGGGGTGGGTTATCCCGACACGCCGGGCATCTGGTCGCCCGAGCACGTCGCGGGTTGGAAAACTATCACCGCGGCCGTCCACGCCGCAGGTGGTCGGATTTTTCTGCAACTTTGGCATGTGGGTCGGATTTCCGATCCCGTTTACCTTGGCGGCGCGTTGCCGGTGGCGCCCAGCGCGATTGCAGCGGCGGGCCATGTGAGTCTGATCCGGCCGGAGAAAGCCTTTGTGACTCCGCGCGCCCTCGAGCGCGCGGAGTTGCCCGGAGTCGTGGCGGCGTTTCGGCTTGGAGCGGAAAACGCGCAACGCGCGGGTTTTGATGGCGTCGAAATCCACGGCGCTAACGGTTACCTGCTCGATCAATTTCTGCAGGATTCCTCTAACCAACGCACGGATGAGTACGGCGGCTCCATCGAGAATCGCGCGCGGCTGCCATTGGAAGTCACTGATGCCGTCGTCAGTGTGTGGGGCGCTGATCGCGTGGGCTACCATCTGGCTCCGCGGGGCGATGCGCACGGCGTCGGTGATTCCAACCTCGCGGCCACATTTGGTTACCTCGCGACG
>CAJAFD010000163.1 GCA_903938935.1 uncultured Opitutia bacterium | reverse complement strand
TCAAGCGATTGCTAAATACGGATTCAAAGCCGTCATCGCGGAAAATTTCGCCGAGATTTTTTTCGGTAATAGCACCACCTTGGGCATGCCCTGTGTGACCGCTAGTCGTGAGGATATCGCGAAGATCGCGGCCTTCACCGAAGCCAATTCTCAAGGCGAAGTAGTGATCGATCTGGTGAAGCTCGAAGTGCGTTTTGGCGGGCAGACGGTTAAAATCGCTCAGCGCGAAAGTGCACGCGATGCGCTGGTCAACGGTCGCTGGGATGCCATCGGCGAACTTATCGATGGCTTGCCCGCCGTGAAAATCACGGCCGCGAAACTGCCTTATCTCGCCGCGTGATGAGTTTTTTGAGTGGGACGCGAGCGCCTCTAGTATGAGGTGCTCGCTCTCTGAAATTCGACCAAAGGCCGACGTTTGACGCTGTCCTGATATTGCCCTTCATTAAGTATTTCTGAACTTTTTTACCGCTTAGGCGTCTTCCCACTACGCATATTTCTATGTTTCTTGCCTCCATTGATATCGTCCGGATCGTACGCGAAGCCGGCTTGTTGATTTATCCGTTGGGCCTTTGCTCGCTCGTCGCGACGTTTATCATCGTCGAGCGCTTGGTGGCGTTGCGACGGTCGGCGGTGATTCCTGAAGACTTGGCCGAAGCGGTGATCGAAGGTCGTGCGCCCTCGGGTGATAAACGTTCGGCCTTGGGACGGATTTTGAATTTCGCTTCGCGGCATTCGGGCGATACCGAAGCGACCAAGGCTTATGCTCGACTTGAGGTTATTAAAATGGAACGAGGCGTCAGCTATCTCGATACGATTTATGCGGCGGCGCCTTTGATCGGCTTGATCGGAACGGTCACGGGTTTGCTCGGGGCGTTTTCGGTGGTGGATCCCCAGACGCGGATGCCTGACCCCGTTCAATTCACGGAAAGTGTGGGTTACGCTCTCTCCGCTACGGTGCTGGGTCTATGCATCGCGCTGCCCGCGCTCATCGGTAGCGGCCTGTTGCAACGCGTGATTGAAAAACACGCCGCTCAGCTCGACGTGCTGCTCGAGCGCGTCCTCGCGCGACAAGCCGATGAAGTGAAAAAATCGGCCTCATGAGTCTGCTTAATCGGCGGGCGCGCAAACGCCCAGAATTGCCGCTCGTGCCTCTGATCGACGTGCTCGTGATGTTGGTGCTTTTTGCCTACGTCACGATGCAGGCGCGTGTCGGTTCGACGCTTAATATCACGCTGCCCAAGGTGGATACGGCCGGAAAAAATGATTTCAAAGGCACCGTCACCGTCGCCATTGATAAAGACGGCTCCGTTTCTTTTAACGGAAAAAATGTGACCGACGAACAGCTCATTAGTTTGCTCAAAGAAGTGCGCAACGTGGACAAGGACATCCCGGTGCTCATCAAAGCCGATGAGACGACGCAGCTCAAGAAATTGGCCTTCGTGATGGATGCTTGTCGCAAGACCGGTTTGAATAAGTTCAGTCTGCAAAGTCGTTAAGTAGGAGCCTTGCGCAGCATTGCCCGACGCGAGCTGACGCGTCACTGTGGCCCTATGAAGATTTTGATTACGGGTGTTACCCGCGGACTCGGCTTGGCGTTAGCCAAAAAATTAATCGCACTCGGCCACACTGTCATCGGCTGCGGACGAAGCGGTACGGAAATTTTCGATCTACGCATGGATCACGGCGCCCCGCATGATTTCATGGTCTGCGACGTTTCGCTCGATGCCAAAGTCGCCATCTGGGCAGCTAAAGTGCTCGAGCATGAATCACCGCCCGACATCTTGATCAACAACGCTGGCGTGATGAATCCGCTCGGTCCGTTGTGGGAACAGAGCGATCGTGAATTCACCAAAATCGTAGATGTGAATGTGCGCGGCGTGGCCAACGTGATCCGACATTTTGTGCCGGCGATGGTGGCCAAGAAAAAAGGGGTGATTATTAATCTCAGCTCAGGATGGGGCCGTAGCGTGGCTCCCGATGTGGCGTCGTATTGTGCGTCAAAGTGGGCGATTGAAGGTCTCACGAAGGCACTCGCGGAAGAGTTGCCGCTAGGGATGGCTGCGATCCCTCTGAACCCTGGCGTGATTGATACTGACATGCTGCGCTCGTGCTGGGCCGACGGTGCTGCTGGATATCCGAAGGCCGCGGCTTGGGCTGAAGTTGCAGCGCCGTTTATTCTCGGACTTGGCGCCAAAGATAACGGTCAAAGCCTGAGCGTGAGCGGCATGGAGGGCTGAAGCGCCCGATTTTAACGCTCAGCCAACGGAATCCTTTTTGCTTAGGTCGATTCCGTGGGCGGTTGAGTGGCCAACGCAATTTCAGGTCCTAATGGTGCGGCGGCATGACGAATGTGGCGACCGCTGACGGCGATGATCTCCAGATAGATCGTGGTCGCGCCCTCCGCTGCAAGGGCATCAATGGTGGCGTTGATTTCGTTGAGCGGTTTGGCGGTGGCGTCGGTTGTGTCAGTGCCAACCTTGCAGGCGAAATCCCAAAAATCTGTATCCGCGGGCAATGTCTTGCGGCGCTCGCGTTTCACGTACTTGCGCACCTCGTGTTTGATCGCGTCGATGACGCGCTGTGGGTTGCGATCAGGTGCGCTGAGGGAAAACGTCTTTTTCATAGTCAGGGCTCAACTCAATACGACGCTTGGGGTGATGGAGAGACAATTGTGGAGTTTTCCTGGTGCCGTGTTTGTCGATTGTCGTTCGGCGCGAAGGAGCAAGACTGGAGTCGTGCAGAATTCGGTCGTTCCCTTTTCACCTGCTCCCATTGCGTGCGAAACGCTCGCAAGCTTAGTGGCGCGCGGTGCAGCCAGTTGGTTGCGCGCGCCTGTCCTCGGTGCCGATCAGCCACAATCAGACGTGTTAGCTGACTCTAAGTTAGCCGACTATGCGGATCCCCAAGCGCGAAATAGTGGGGCGAGCGAGGCGATTGCACTCATCGAGGGCGGCCGAGTTTATGGAGATGGAATTGTGCTCGCGCCCAGTGGTGCCACCGTGGCGCGAGATGTGTCGTTGGATTTTGGACGTACCGGTGAAGGTCACTGGTTATTGCAGGAAAACAAACTGCGTACTCCCGAGCTCATCGCTGGTCGAGTCGCGGTCTTGGCGACGGCACTGGGCGGGAGTTACGCGCATTGGCTGCTCGATGAGCTACCCCGTCTGATCAGCCTGCGCGATTGGGGCGAGCTGCCAGATTTAATCACCCACGCCCAAGCGGAGTTTGGTCGATCGGCCAGAT
>CAJAFD010000162.1 GCA_903938935.1 uncultured Opitutia bacterium | reverse complement strand
CTTAGTCTTCGGCTTGGAGGGCGGCGACGACGCTGAAATCTTCCAGAGTGGTGGTGTCGCCCTTCACGAGACCGCCGGCGGCGATTTCCTTAAGAATGCGACGCATGATTTTTCCGCTGCGGGTCTTGGGCAAGCTCGCGGCGAAGCGGATCGAATCGGGTTTGGCGAGGGAACCGATCTCGCGGCCGACGTGACTGCGAAGAGCTTCTTTGAGTTCTTCGGTGGCATTTTGGCCGGATTTGAGGGTCACGAAGACGACGAGGGCTTGGCCCTTGAGTTCGTCGGGGCGGCCAACGGCGGCGGCTTCGGCCACGGCGGGGTGCGAGACGAGCGCGCTCTCGATCTCGGCGGTGCCGATGCGGTGACCGGAGACGTTGAGCACGTCGTCGATGCGGCCGACGATCCAGAAGTTGCCGTCTTTGTCCTGACGCGCGCCGTCGCCGGTGAAATACACGCCGGGCTGGCCGGCGAATTCGCTCCAATAGGCTTTCTTGTAACGCTCGTCGTCGCCCCAGAGAGTGCGGAGCATCGAGGGCCAAGGTTTCATGATAGCGAGTTTACCGCCGGTGTTGCGCGGGACTTCTTTGCCGTGGTCGTCGACGACTTTGGCGGAGATGCCGAAGAACGGTTTGGTGGCGGAACCGGGCGTGCAGGCAGTGACGCCGGGCATCGGGGCGATCATGATAGCGCCGGTTTCCGTCTGCCACCACGTGTCGACGATCGGGCAGCGTTTTTTGCCGATCATCTTGTGATACCACATCCAAGCCTCGGGGTTGATCGGTTCGCCGACGGAGCCCAGAAGGCGCAGAGAATCGAGACGGTGACGGAGCACGTAGTTATCACCCCAGCGCATGAAAGCGCGGATGGCGGTCGGGGCCGTGTAGAGAATGGTGATGCCGTGGCGGTCGATCATCTGCCAGAAACGGTCGGGCTCGGGCTGGTTGGGCGCGCCTTCGTACAGGAAGACGGTGGAGCCATTGGCGAGCAGGCCGTAAACGACGTAACTGTGACCGGTGATCCAGCCGATGTCGGCGGAGCAGAAATAGCGGTCAGTTTCTTTGAGATCGAAAACGTAGTGCGACGTGAGTTTCGCGCCGAGCAAGTAGCCCGCGCTCGTGTGAAGCACGCCCTTGGGTTTGCCGGTCGAGCCGCTCGTATAGAGAATGAAGAGCGGGTGCTCGGAGTCGAAAGCTTTGGCTTTGTGGTCGTTGGGCGCGCCGTCCCAAGCGTCTTGCCACCAAATATCGCGGCCCTCTTTCATGGTGACGGGATTACCGCAACGTTTGACGACGATCACGCTCTGGACCGTGGGCGTGCCTTCGACGGCTTTGTCGACGTTGGCTTTGAGCTCGATGACTTTACCGCGCCGCCAGCCACCGTCGGCGGTGATGACGAGTTTGGCTTTGCAATCGTTGATGCGGTCTTTGATGGCCTCGGCGCTGAAGCCGCCGAAGATCACGGTGTGAACGGCACCGACGCGAGCGCAGGCCAGCATCGCGACCACGGCCTCGGGGATCATGGGCAAGTAAAGCGCGACGCGATCGCCGGCGCCGACGCCCATGTTTTCAAAAATGTGCGCGAGGCGGCACACATGGAAATGCAGCTGTTTATAAGTGATCGTGCGGACATCACCGGGCTCACCTTCGAAAATCAGCGCAGCCTTGTTCTCGCGGGCGGTGCCGAGGTGGCGGTCGAGGCAGTTTTCGGAAACGTTGAGTTTGCCGCCGACGAACCACTTCGCGTGCGGTGGCTTCCAATCGAGGACTTTCTTGAATGGCTTGCGCCAGACGAGTTGCTCGGTGGCCTGTCGGCCCCAGAATTTTTCTGGGGAGTTGACAGACTCCGCGTACAGCCTCTTATAGGCGGCATCGCTCCCAAGATTTGCTTGGGCTTTGAACTCGGCCGAGGGCCTGAATGACCGGTGTTCCCGGGAAACTGAGGTAATCGTCTGGTCGCTCACGATAGTGTTCGATTTTAGGGTTTAAGGATGTGCTGCTAACAAAAAGCGCGCTTCTTATTCAGCCCAGAGTTTTAAGCGTCAAGCATCCGGCGCGAATTTTCCCTACGAATTTGTTATGCAAAGAAAAAAGACGTCCTCCCGCGCCAAAGTAGCTGCGCCTGCGGAGCCCATCACGCCCGCCGAAGTGACCGCACCCGCCGTCGCCGCGCCCGCACCCGCCGCCGCGGCTCCTGCGATCGTTGCTGCACCGCCCGTCGCCGCACCCGCTCCGGCACCCGCGATCTTCGTACCCACGCCAGCACCTGGCCCCGTCGCCGCGCAACCCGCGCCGGCCACCGCTCAGGCCAACGGCGCCCCCAGCGCAATGCCTCCCGCTCCCGTAGCGCCGGCCGCACCTGCGCCCGTGCCCTATGTTGATCGCACGATCCACGTCGAAGGTGTGCTCGACATCGATATCACTCACGGCGGCAACGGCCAATTGCTCGACATGACCAAGAACGGCAAACGCCGCCCGAGCGACACGTTTGTCCCGAAAGAACTCATCCGGCGCTTCAAGTTAAAACCCGGTATGATGATCGGCGGCTCCGCTTATCCGGCGGAAGGACGTTTCCCTAATCCGAAGATGAAATTCATCGAGACCGTTGACGGCATCCCCCTCGAAGAACGCCGCTCGAAATGGGAATTCACCGCGCTCACCACGGTCTCGCCCGACAAACAACTCAAGATGGAGCTCAAAGACGGGCGTCTCACCACGCGCGCCGTGGATCTGTTCTGCCCCATCGGCAAAGGCACCCGCGGCCTCATCGTCGCCCCACCCCGCACCGGTAAGACCACGCTCTTGCGCGACATGGCGCTCGGCGTCCTCGAAAACAACCCCGAGTGCCTCGTCATGATCCTCCTCGTCGACGAACGCCCGGAAGAAGTCACCGACTTCAAACGCAGCGTCCCCGCTGAAATCTGGGCCTCGTCCAACGACGAACAAATCGAGAATCACATCCGCATCGCTGACCTCTGCATCGAGCGCGCCCGTCGCCTCGTCGAGACGGGCCGCCACGTCGTGCTCTTTGTCGATTCCATCACCCGCCTCTCCCGCGCGCACAACACCGCCCGCAACTCCGGCCGCACCGGCTCGGGCGGTCTCGACGTCCGCGCCCTCGAGAAACCTCGTCAACTCTTCGCCTCCGCCCGCAACACCGAAGAAGCCGGCTCGCTCACCATCATCGCCTCCGTGCTCGTTGAGACCGGCAGCCGCATGGACGACGTTATTTTCCAAGAGTTCAAAGGCACCGGTAACATGGAGCTCGTCCTCGACCGCAAGGCCGCCGAAATGCGCCTCTGGCCCGCTATCAACATCGCCGCCTCGGGCACCCGCAAAGAAGAACTCCTCATCGACGCCAAGACCCTCGAAGGCATCCATTTCTTCCGCCGCGCTCTCGTCGCCCAGAAAATCGAAGAAGCCACCGACACCATGATCGCTCGCCTCTCGAAGACCAAAACCAACGCCGAGTTCCTCAAACTCCTCGCCCGATAAATCCTAACACGAACTTAGCACTTGCCGCGCGCTCGCTCGGCTCGGCATCTTCTACCTTTCGTCACCAAGCAAGTCCGCAAAAACCACCGCATGCATAGTTTCTCCGAGCAATGTCTCGATATGGCCCGCTCAATGTTGGGCCACAACCTCGATTCCATTCAGCCTGACGGCACCATTCTGCCCGCCAACGGCGAGCTCTCCCGCGCCGATGAACCCGGCCACGTCGCACTCGCCCTCGGCGAATATTACCGCGCGACCGGCGAGACCACCCTCAAAGGCTACGACATCGTCGACCTCGCCGCGCGCTGCATCACCGCGCAGATGTTCACCGAGCCGCCGGCTGAAAATGGCCTAGCCTACGCCGCCCTTGGGCTCCTCTGTTTCGGTCCTTCCAAAGAGCGCAACCCCGTCTGGGAACGCCTCGTCGACGAGACCCGCGAACGCATCGATAAAGCCCTCCTCCACCGCTCCGACTACGACAACCATTGGCAGGCCTTCAACGTCGCCAAAGCCGTCGCCCGTTTCTCCCTCGGTCTTTCCAAAAAAGACGAAACCTCGCGCCTCATCGAGCGCATGGTCGAGCGCATGACCGCCACCAGCACCGCCGGCTTCTTCGACGACGCCACCCCCACCGGCCTCGGCGGCAACTTCAATCTCTACGGCGTGATGAGCTTCGTCTTCATCCGCTCCTCGCTCCAACTCCACGCCAACAGCGGCGTGCGCGACCGCAAGCTCCCCACCCTCCGCACCTACGCAGAGAAATACATCAAGATGATGCCCGACCTCGTGCGCAACGACGGGCTCGGCTGGGCCTTCGGCCGCGCCGCTGGTGCCTACGGCCAGATGCACTGCATCAGTCTCATCCTTCAAGGCCTCCGCGACGGCTGGATCGCCGACGACCAGAAGGTTAAATACTACGACATCCTGCGTCGTTTGTTCATGTTCTTCTACCAGACCTATCTGGATCAAGATCACGGTTTCCTCGACCTCCGCGACGCCGAACGCACCGCCTACGACGCGCACACGACGCGCATGGCTAACTTCGACGCCGCTCGCTATCTCTGCCAATGGTCGCGTCTCGCCAAGACCATCCAGATGCCTGCCGGTGGCCCGAAGGTCGAACCCGCGCGCACCAGCGGCCGCTACGTCATCTTCGACAAGAGCAATCGCAAAGAACAAGGCCTCTTCCTCTATCGCGATGTCGAGAGCGGCATCCAGATGCAGATCCCGCTCGTGAGCTCTGGCGGCCACCTCTCGGCCGACACGCTGCCGTTCCCGCATTGCCCCGGCGTCTTCGATTGGCCCAACAACGTCTACGCGCCCATCATGGTGCCCGAACTCACCTTCGGCAAAGACGTCACCATTCCTGCCTTCTACGGCAAGAACTGCGTCACCGGCCTCGGCCTCAAAAACGCGTTCTACTTCCGCTACGACCAGCCCGAGCTGATTAACACCAACGAGGAATTCGTCAAAAATCTAGGCAGCGTGAAAGTCCAGTGGACCTTCACCGGCACCAAGATCAGCTGCGAATTCGCCTACACGGTGAAGCAGCAGGTCACGCTGGATAAATTCCGCTACACACTCGCCATCGCGGCGCCGCACTCGAAGTACCACGTCGTCGGCGCCCTCGCCCTCGGGCAACAAGGCCACCGCTGCACCGTGGCCAAAGACGATTTCCAAGCCGTATGGCAAGAGACCGAAGTCGTCAGCGCCGATCCGACCTACCGCACCAACTACGGCAAGATTCACTTCCTGCAACACCTCGTGCGCGATCACCCCCTCGTCATGCGTCCCGGCAACGTCTATCGCCTCGCCGTCAACTTCGACCCCGACATCGCGCACGTCTAAACCACTCGCAGTCGGCTCGCCCGAGCGAAAGACGCACCGCAACGTGCGTCTTTCTTTTTGCTCCGCTCCCGCCGCCGCTCATTTTCGGATCACGCCACCACCATGCTCTCCCGCCGCATCATCCCCTGCCTCGACGTCAATGCCGGCCGCGTCGTCAAAGGCGTGAAATTCCAAGAGCTCCGCGACGCCGGCGACCCCGTCGAATCCGCCAAAGCCTACGATGCCCAAGGCGCCGACGAACTCGTCTTCCTCGACATCACCGCCTCCAGCGACGGCCGCAGCATCATGCACGACGTCGTCGCCGCCACCGCCGAGCAATGCTTCATGCCGCTCACCGTCGGCGGCGGCCTCCGCACCGTGGCCGACATCGAAGCCATGCTCAAATCCGGCGCCGACAAAGTCTCCCTCAACACCGCCGCCATCAAAGACCCCGAACTCATCCGCCGCGCCTCCGACCGCTTCGGCGCCCAATGCATCGTCCTCGCCATCGACGCCAAACGCGAACCCGACGGCAAATCCTGGCGCGTCTACACCCACGGCGGCCGCAACCCCACTGAACTCGACGTCGTCGCCTGGGCCCGCCGCGCGACCGAACTCGGCGCCGGAGAAATTTTACTCACCAGCATGGACGCCGACGGCACCCAAGCCGGATACGATTGCGCCCTCACGCGCGCCGTCAGCGACGCCGTCCCCGTGCCCGTGATCGCCAGCGGTGGCGCCGGTCAACTTTCCCATTTTTCCGATGTCCTCGCCGACGGCCGCGCCAGCGCGGTGCTCGCAGCCAGCCTTTTCCACTTCGGCACCCTCACCATCCCGCAGGTAAAAACCTACCTCCACGACCGCGGCGTCCCCGTGCGCCGCTGATGCATCGGCCGCAACTCCGCTCCATCATCTAGCCCTCGCGAAGCTCGGCCCGCACTTTCGTCTTCCCCCTGCGCCCGGCGTCCGATTCCCTCTTCCTTTAGCCATGACGCCCGTCCAGGAAATCGCCCGCCGCCGCACCTTCGCGATCATCTCGCATCCCGATGCGGGCAAAACTACGCTCACGGAAAAATTCCTGCTCTACGGCAACGCCATCCATCTCGCCGGCGCCGTCAAAGACCGCAAAAATCAGCGCGCCACCGCCTCCGACTGGATGGAACTCGAGAAGCAACGTGGCATCTCGATCAGCTCCACCGTCCTTCAATTTGATTACGCCGGCTGCGCGGTGAACCTGCTCGATACGCCCGGCCACAAAGATTTTTCCGAAGACACCTATCGCGTCCTCACCGCCGTCGACGCCGCGCTCATGGTGATCGACGCCGCCAAAGGCGTGGAAACCCAGACCCGTAAACTCTTCGAAGTCTGCCGGCGCCGGGGCGTCCCGATTTTCACCTTCATGAACAAGTGCGATCGGCCCACGCGCAGCCCGATCGACTTGTTGGACGAATTGGAAAACGTCCTCGGCCTCAAATCGTGTCCCGTCATCTGGCCCCTCGGCAACGGTCCCCAATTCCGCGGCGTCTTCGATCGCCGCACGCGCGAGGTCCATCTCTTCGAGCGCGTCCCCGGCGGCAAATTCCAAGCGCCCGTGAGCGTCACGGATCTCGATGATCCAGTCGTTCGCGCCAAGATGGACGACGACACGTATCGCGACGTCAAAGACCAGCTCGAGATGCTCGACGGCGCCGGCCATCCCTTCGACCTCGCCGCCGTCCAAGCCGGCCAACAAACACCCGTCTATTTCGGCAGCGCCGTAAATAATTTCGGCATCCAGCTCCTGCTCGACGGTTTTCTCAAAGACTCCGTCCCGCCCGCGCCGCGTAAATCCGTCACGGTCACCGTTCCCGGCCTCCCCCAGCCGACGGCCGCGCGCGAAGTACCCGTCACCGACGCAAAATTCTCCGGCTTCATCTTTAAAATTCAGGCCAACATGGATGCGAAACACCGCGACCGCATCGCGTTTCTGCGCGTGTGCTCCGGCAAGTTTGATCGCGACATGGTCGTCACCCACCAACGCACCGGCAAATCCGTCCGCCTTTCGTCCTCGCACAAACTCTTCGGCCGCGAACGCGAAACCGTCGACGAAGCCTGGCCGGGCGACGTCATCGGCCTCGTGGGTCACAGCGAGTTTGGTATCGGCGATACCCTTACAACCGACCGCAGTATTTATTACGACGAGATCCCGCGTTTTCCCTCGGAAGTCTTCACCTATATTTCGAATCCCAACACCGGCGACGCGAAAAAATACCGCGCCGGCCTCGAACAACTTCTCCAAGAGGGCGTCGTCCAATCCTTCACCGCGAAAAACGCTCCGCCCGGCGCCACGCTGCTCGCCGCCGTCGGTCCGCTCCAATTCGAAGTCGTGCAATGGCGCCTCCAGTCCGAATACAACGCCGAATCTCGTCTCACCCCGACCCCGTGGACCGTCCTGCGTTGGCTCAAACTTCCTGACGACGCCACCGCCAAGAATTTTGATTACT
>CAJAFD010000161.1 GCA_903938935.1 uncultured Opitutia bacterium | reverse complement strand
GGTATCGTAGGCGGGGTAGGAGCTTCGTATGGATTCATTTGGCGGCCTCCTTTGAGTTGCTGGAGGTGGCGAGCTCGGCGGCGCGATGAATGCCGGCGCGGATGCGAAGGTAGGTGCCGCAGCGGCAGACGTTGCCGGCCATGGCGTTGTCGATGTCTTCGTCGGTGGGCTTGGGATTTTCGGCGAGGAGGGCGGAAGCGGTCATGAGTTGGCCGGATTGACAGTAGCCGCACTGGGCGACGTCGAGTTCACACCAAGCTTTTTGGAGGGGATGGGTTCCATCGGCAGAGAGGCCCTCGATGGTGACGACGGACTTGCGGCCGACGCCGGAGATCGGAGTCATGCAGGCTTGGACGGGTTGACCGCCCATGTGGACGGTGCAGGCGCGGCATTGGCCGATGCCGCAACCGAATTTGGTGCCAACGAGGTCGAGGTGATCGCGGAGCACCCACAATAGCGGGGTCTCGGGAGCCACGTCCACGGTGCGGGACTGGCCGTTAACTTGGAGGGTGAACTTAGCCATGGTGGTAAATAAGGGGGATGGAGCGGGGGTGAGTAAGACGGATTAAAAAGAGAGATGTCACATTCACGTGGGGGGTCGAGTGGCGCGGCGTGCCACCCAGTCGATCACGGCGTGGTCATCAGCCTCGAAACGCCAGACGAGATTAAGAAACTCGTGCGGGAGGATTTGGTGTTGTTTAAAAAAGGCGCGATCTCCGCCGCAGCCGTACATCAGGGCGGGAGGAAGTTCGCCACGGAGTTTGGCGCGGGCCTTGGGAAGGAGGCGGGGGAGCCAAGAAATTCCGCGAATAGCATCGGACTTGGAGGGAAGCGTCGCGGGATCAAGCGTGACTGTAGAAGGCCGCGAATTTTGCGCGTTGTGAAAATAATCGCGCCGAACCAGCTCGATGGCGTGGGCTTGATCGTAACTGGGTTCGCCATAGCCAGCGAGATCGTCGACGTAATCGTAAAGGTGCTGCGCGGTGATGCCGTTGTCCGCGAGAAAAGCGGTATCGGCGGGCGAGAGTAGCGTGGCGGGAGTGGCGTCACCTCGGGCAAATCGGGTAGTGGCGCGATCGTACACAGCGCGGAATCCGGCGGAAAAATCGTAATGATTCATGATGGGCGCAATCGCCATAACGGATGAACGGGGTCGCGCTTGGCAAGCCGTAGCGACGAAAAAACCAAGCTGGGTTTTGTGTGATAAAATTAATCGGCCGGACGGAAATCAATCAGGCGCTTGAAGCGATCCACTTGATGCACCACGACGTCGAGGCGCGTGTTCAGCGTATATCGCTTCTTGGACCGCCGGCCACTGAGGGTTTGGGTGGATTCATCGAAGGAATAAAAATCTTCGCCCAAGGCTTCGACCGAGATAAAGCCAAACGTCATCGACTCGATGAGTTCGACAAAAAAGCCGTTGCGGCGGACGTCGGTGATAACGGCGGCGAACCGCGTGCGAGGTTTGCGGTCGAGTTCGCGCTCGAAGAATTCGAGGATTTTGATCTTCACGCTTTCGCGCTCGGCGAGTTGGGAATTTTGCTCGGTGAGACTGATATGTTCGGCGAGGCGCTCCATGCCGGCGGCGCTGTGCATGGTGTCGCCGCCGGGTTGAGGGGCGTAGCCTTCGTGTTGGACCAAGTAATGCTGGAGCACGCGATGGACGATCAAATCGGCGTAGCGCCGGATCGGAGAGGTGAAATGGGTGTAATCTTTTTTATGCAGGCCGTAGTGACCGTCGGCGGTGTGGCGGTAGACGGCTTTTTGGAGGCTGCGCAGAAGCTGGGTGCGCAAGGTGTAACCCTGCGGGTGATCCGCGAGAATTTTGAGGAGTCGCGTGACTTCTTTGCGGTGCGAAAGATCGCCGACTTGGATTTTAAAAGTCTCTAGGAGTTGGCGGAATTCGCCGAGGCGCTCGGCGTCGGGGTCGTCGTGGGCGCGATAAAGCGAGGGTAGTTTTTGGGTGCGCGTGAGGTGGGCGACGGCTTCGTTGGCGGCGAGCATGAACTCTTCGATGAGTTGATGGCTTTCGTCGTGCTCGATTTTTTCGAGACGCTCGGAGTAGCCGTCTTTGTCGACGAAGATTTTCGTCTCGGGCATGTCGAGGTCGAGGCTGCCGTGGGCCATGCGATCGGCGCGGAGACGCGCGGCAATTTTCCAGAGCGCACGAATCCAAGTTTGGAGGTCTTTCAACTCGGCGTCGGTGAGATCGCGTAGGGCGCGGCCGGTGGAACCAGTCTGGTGTTTGGGCGGGAGCGGGAGATCGCGGATTTTTTGGAGATCGTCGGTGAAGAGGAAGGCGTAGGCTTGTTTGTAGGTTAGGCGCTTGCGGGAGCGGATGATGGTGTTGGCGTAGGTGGCGGGCTTGGGTTTACCGTT
>CAJAFD010000160.1 GCA_903938935.1 uncultured Opitutia bacterium | reverse complement strand
GCCCAGACGCGCCGCCAATTCCTTCGAAGAAAATCCCTCCGCGACCAACCGAGCCACCTCGATCTCGCGCGCCGAAAGCACCTTCACCGCCTCCAGCGAGAAGGCTTCGGGATCGCTCCGGACTCCCGCCGCTACTTTGGGTAACGCGGCCTGCGCCGAGGGCGTCGCGCCCTTCGGCGGCACATGCGTCGCAAAAAACATCCCGCCCTCCATCAACGATTCCATCGCCTGCATGATGTAGCTCAACGGAGCCGCCTTATCGACGAACCCATGGACGCCCTGCGCCACCAAGCGCGCTGGCAGATCTCCATCAGGATGACCCGTGAGCACCAAAATCCGCGTCGCCGGCAAGCGCGCACGCACCTCGCGCACGATCTCCAAGCCGTGCAAGTCCGGCAAAAAAAGATCCACCGCCAAAAGATCCGGTTTCGTCCGCAGGCAATACTCCAAACCTTCTTTGCCCGAATCAAACGCGGCACTCACGACGACCCCGCGCACGCGGACCAATGCCATAGACAGCATCTTGCGAAAGACCGTATTATCTTCGATGATAACTACCCGTTTTGCCACAGTGTGACTACTCAGCTCGGCGCTGAGCCTTGTTTCAAGCCTATAACGTATACCTTATATCTTATTGCCCACCACACTACTCCGCTTCAGCGCAACTGATAATGCAAACTCGCCGCCCCCGCTCTGTTAAATTGTGCGTTTCTCGTTTTCTGATCGGGGGAAAGAAATCGCCACAAGTCTTCCCAGCCTCACCGCGGAGTCATTATGAGCTCGGTTCGTCCACAAGGTTAAGCCAAACCACGCTCTGCACTCCATGCCCGCCTCTGCCGCCACTCCCTCCCGCCCGGCCCTCATCGGCGCCTTCGCCACGATTTATCTCGTCTGGGGCAGTACCTATTTGGGCATGCATATCGCCGTCGAGACGATGCCACCCTTCCTGATGGCCGCGGCGCGATTCCTCGTCGCGGGCGCGTTGCTTTTTACGTTTTTAAAACTTCGGGGTGCGCCCACGCCCAGCCTGCGCCAGTGGCGCGTCAACACCCTCATCGGCGCCTTTCTTCTGCTCGGCGGCAACGGCGCCGTGGTATGGGCGTCGCAATATCTGCCCTCGGGGATCATCGCGTTGCTCATCGGCATCGGCCCGCTGTTTATCGTGCTAACCGAGTGGGCGTGGCCCGGTGGGTTGCGGCCGACGGCCCGTACTTTTGGCGCCATGCTCCTCGGCTTCACCGGCGTCGTCTGGCTCGCCGCCCCGTGGCAAAACACCGCCCATGGTGGTCTGCACCTCGGTGGCGTGATCGCCATTCTGATCGGCTGCGTCGCTTGGGCGCTCGGCTCCATCACTTCGCGCCATGCGCAACACGGCGCTACGCCCGCGCAAGCGGCCGCATTGCAGATGCTCGGCGGTGGCGCGGCGCTGTTGGTCGCTGCGGGCCTACACGGGGACTTCGCCCGCTTCGATGTTCACGCGGTGAGCCCACGCTCGTGGCTGGCGTTTGTCTACCTCGTGGGCATCGGCTCGTTGGTGGGTTATTCGACGTTTGTGTGGCTCATGAAAAATTGCGCGCCCGCCCACGTCGCCACCTACGGTTACGTCAACCCCATCGTCGCGGTCTTCCTCGGCTGGCTGATCCTCGACGAACCGATCAGCACGCGCACGCTCATCGCCTCAGCGATCATCATCACCTCCGTCGTGTTGATCACGCTAGAAAAATCTAAACCCGCAGAAAACCCCTTGAGAAAAGTGTCACATAATAGGTGACACTTTTTTCCTGCGGGTGCAGCGGTCCGCGATTTTGTCCGTCACTTGCGCAGGGAAGATTTTAAGATATGCTCTAAATCGAGCGCTTTTTAATATGTTCAAAATGCACCGTGTCTTCGCCTTGGCCTGTCTCGCTTTGCTTCTTGGCGGTTGCAGTACGATTCCTAGCCGCATTGAGGAAAAATCGGCGGCGTTCGCGGCCCTCGACGCTGATACCCAAAATAAAATTCGGCTCGGGCGCGTAGACGTCGGCTATTCGCCCGATCTGGTCTACATCGCCCTCGGCACACCCGACGAACGCCTCACCAAAACCACTACGACTGGCACCAGCGAGACGTGGATCTATAACAATTACAGCCAAGAATACCTCGGCCGAGTCCACACCGGTTACAGGCAATACACCTACATCGACCCCAAGACCCGCCAAGCCATCGTCACTTACGAACCCGTTTACAGCAGCATCTTCCGCGACCGTGTCGACGAACGCATCCGCATCCATTTCAAAGCCAATCAGGTCGAAACCATCGAACAGGTGAAACGCTAGACTCGTTAGCGCTGATCACCGTCGAATTCGTAGCGGGACCGCTGGCTGGGAAACAGAGTTGTCACGCAGCAGCGCGTTCGCATCGTCAGCGAAGCATGTCTTCGCCTACCCCGAACCACGACGATGTGGTGCACAGCGAGCCGTTTCTACGCTCCTTGATGCGCCGCCAACTCGCCCTCTCCATCGCCTGCGCCGCCACGTTCCTCGTGGCTTTGTTGGGCTTGCCCCTGCTCAACTATTTCGCCCCTGCCTTCATGGCGACCCGCGTCGCTGGCTTCACCCTAAGTTGGCTCATCCTCGGAGTGCTGTTTTTTCCCTTCGTCTGGATCATCTCGTACATCTTCATCAAGCGCTCCCTGCGTCTCGAAGAAGCCGAAGTCCAACAACTCCGCCGCTAAGCCATGAATCTACCTCTCGCTTTCTTCGGTGGCGTAGATCCCTGGATCTTCACGTTTTCTTTCATCACGGTCGCGGTCACGCTTTGGATGGGTTTCCGCTCGGCGAAAAGCTCCAAGACGGCCAGTGACTTCTTCGTCGCGGGGCGCTCGGTTTCTGTGGGTTGGAACGCCTCTGCCATCTCCGGCGAATACCTTTCCGCCGCGTCGTTCATGGGGGTCGCCGGCATGGTGATGTCGTCGGGTTACGACGCGTTGTGGTATCCGGTGTGTTACGCCTGCGGTTATCTATTTCTACTGCTGTTTATCGCCGGGCCGCTGCGGCGCTTCGGGGCGTACACGATCCCCGATTTTGCCGAGGGTCGGTTTGATTCGCCGATGTTCCGCAAGATCGCCGTGTGCTTCGTATTGTTCATCGGATTTTTTTACACGATGCCGCAGATGAAAGGCGCGGGCGTCACGCTCGCGTATATTTTCCCCGGCCTGCCGTATTGGGTCGGTGTCGTGCTCGTCGGCGCGGTGATCACGCTCAACGTCGCACTGGGCGGCATGAAGGGCATCACGCTCGTCCAAGCGGTCCAGTATTGGATTAAGCTCTTCGCGATCACGGTACCCGTGTTCGTGCTCATGGCGGTCGTAGGTTTCTACAACGGCCAGATCGGCGCCAACCTCGCCCCAGGCGAAACCGCGCCCGCCGCGTCAGCCGCTCAAGCGAGCGCCCCGTCGTCCACCGGCATCGAACGCAAACCGCTCGTCGCAAAAGCCCCCGCCGACACCGCGTGGATCGCGCCGTTTGGCCCGCTCACGACCAAGGCCGTCAACGCCGCCGCCGCCGCGCTGCCCGCGGAGCAACGTGCCGCGTTCCTCGCTGAGCACCAGAAGCCCTACTCGCTCGTTTATACGTACTCGCTCATCATCGCGCTCGTCTGCGGCACGGCCGGACTGCCGCACATCCTTGTGCGTTTTTACACCAACCCCGACGGCGTCGCCGCAAAAAAAACCACGATGTGGGTCATGATTTTGATCGGCGTGTTTTACGTGTTTCCGCCGGTGTTCGGCGTGATCGGACGCAATCTCATGCCGGAACTCTACAGCGGCGTGGGCGCCAAGGGCACGGACAAGGTCGTGCTCGAATTGCCCACGCTCATCAGCGCCAAGTACGGCGTCGTCGGCTCGATCTTGAGCGGCATCACCTGCGCGGGCGCGTTCGCGGCGTTCATGAGCACGTTCAGCGGCCTGCTCGTCTCGATGACGGGCGCGCTCGCCCACGACGTCTACGGGCGCATGTTGCGACCAAAATCTTCGTCCGCTGAACGCATGGTCGCGTTCAAACTTTCTGCCATTCTGATCGGCGGCGTGGCCGTCACGCTCGGCTGCTTCGTCGAACCGCTCGAGATCAACTTCATGGTTGGCCAAGCTTTCGCGATCGCTGCCGCGAGTTATTTCCCGCTGCTCTTTATGAGCGTCTGGTGGCGCGGCATGACGATGAAAGGCGCGGCCACGGGCATGTTGACCGGCGGCCTCTGCGCGCTCGGCGCCGCCGCCCTCACCAATCTCGGCACGCTCGCCCTCGACAAAGGCCCGATGGGCAAAATCTTCGCGAGCTTCGCCCCGCTCAATGGCTTCTGGGCCGAACACCCGCTCCTGCGCATCCTCTGTGAACAGCCCGCGATTTGGAGCGTGCCGCTCGCGATCACGCTCATGATCGTCGTCTCCAAAGCGACCGCCGCCCAAGTGCCCGCCGATATTCGCATGAAGATGCTCGTCCTGCACGCGCCCGAAAAACTCGGGCTCAAACAGGAATACATCCAAGACCACCAGGCCGGCGCCGGACATTAAGCCGCCGCGCGCCTGCGCGTTTTTTAAGGTTTTGGAAACAACGTCCGCCCCGCGCTGAGCTCGTTTTCGAGCTCGGCGAGAAACGTCGCCCGCGTGATTTCTTTCGCCCCGAGGCGTTCCATATGCGGCGTGAGTTGCTGGATATCCAGCCACGCCTGACCGCGCTCGCGGAGATAACCGGCGAGAAACCAGATCGCCAATTTCGAGGCGTTATCCTCGAGGTGAAACATACTCTCGCCCCCGAAAAAACCGCCCGCATCGACGCCGTAAAGCCCGCCCACGAGTACGTCATTTTTCCATACCTCGACGCTGTGCGCTGCGCCCGCGCGGTGGAGCGCCGTGTACGCCGCGATCATCGCCGGACTGATCCAGGTGCCTTCCTGCCCCGGCCGCGGCGCCGCCGCACACGCCGCGATCACCGCCGGAAAATTCCGATCAATCGAAAAACTCCATCCCGGTTTCCGCGCAGTTTTTTCCAACGTCCGCCCCGGCGTGAATTCATCAAACACCAACACCGCACGCCGCCGCGGACACGCCCACGGAATCGCCTCCTCGGGTCGGCCGGGCCACGGAAAAATCCCGCGCGCATACGCCGCGCGTAGATTTTGCACCGTCAACGCTTCATCGCCCGTCACCGCCACGACTTCTCGCCCGCGCGCGAGTTCGGCGCGATGGGGAAACGTCAAATTCGGCGGCGGCGTCATCGCGCTCGGGTTCGCGCGCAGACGTTTACTCGCGCTTGAGCTCGCGCGTCATCAGCGCGTTCAACGCCGCGGCCGGAGCTTTGCCACCAAACAGAATCGCGTGCATCTCGCGCAAGATCGGCGCTTCGATGCCGCGTTCCACGCACAAGCCGTGAAACGATTCCGTCGTGCGATAACCTTCGACGACGGTCTTGCGATGCGCGATGAGCTCGGCGGCTTTCTGGCCTTCGCCGATGCGTTGGCCAAATTCGCGGTTGCGGCTCCAGGCGCCGTGACACGTCGCCACGAGATCGCCGAAACCGCTCAGGCCGTAAAACGTCTCCGGCCGAGCGCCGAGCGCCGCGCCGACGCGCACCATCTCGGCGAGCGCGCGCGTGAGCAGCGCGGCGTTGGCGTTGTCGCCGAG
>CAJAFD010000159.1 GCA_903938935.1 uncultured Opitutia bacterium | reverse complement strand
GCGGTCGCCCCAGAGGATTTTTTTGGAATCCGGCGACCAATCGAGCGCGAAGGGATAAGTGTCGTTGTTGGAGGTGAGTTGAATGGCTGCGCCCTTGCCGTCTTGCGGGCGAACGTAGAGTTCAAATTCACCGGTGGCGTCAGAGAGATATGCGATCCATTTGCCGTCGGGCGACCAGCGAGCGGAGCGTTCGTGGACGCCTTGAGTTTGAGTGAGATTGCGCGTGGGGCCGTCTTTGGCGGGAACAGTAAAAACATCGCCGCGAGCGACGACCGTGACGCGTTGGCCGTCGGGTGACGGGGAAACGCTGGCGAGGGATTTGGCGACGTTGGTGAGGGCGGGCCGGGTCGCAGCGAAGTCTTCGCGGATGGTGATCGGCACGGCGGAGGATTTCTCGGTGGCGAGGTCGAACTTCCAGATCTGGCCGGCTTGTTCGAAGACGATGGTTTTGCCGCCAAGCGAGGGGAATTTCACGTCGAAGTCGGTGAACTGCGTGAGCTGCTTGGTCTGTTTCGTGGCGAGGTCGTAGCTGAAAAGGTTGGCGCGCGGGGTGCGTTCGGAGACGAAGTAGATTTTGCCGTTGCTGGCCCACATGGGGAACAGGTCTTGGGCGGGATTATCGGTGATGTTTTCGAGGGCGCCGGATTTGAGATCGAAGATCCAGATGTCGTCGGCCATGCCGCCGCGGTATTGTTTCCACGTGCGGAATTCGCGGAAGACGCGGTTGTAGGCGATTTTGGTGTCGTCGGGTGAATAGGAGACGAAGCCGCCGCGGGGAACGGGCAGCTGCGTGGGCACATCGCCCTCGAGACCGACCGTGTAAAGTTGCCCGATGAAAGGATTAAATGAATGCCAGCGGGAGCGAAACACGACCTCGGCCGCGGTGTGGCGCCAGCCGAAGACGATGTTGTTGGGCCCCATGCGATCTGCGAGGTCGTCGCGGTCGAGCGTGGCGGAGGTCGTGAGGCGCTTCGGGCTGCCGCCGCTAGCGGGCATGACGTAGACCTCGGTGTTGCCGTCGTATTGGGCGGTGAAAGCAAGCTGGGCGCCATCGCTAGAATAACGTGGAAAAATCGCGTAGCCGGGCGCATCGGTGAGGCGCCGTGCCGTGCCACCGTCGGCGGCGACCGTGTAGAGTTGGCCGCCGTAGGAGAAGGTGATGGCTTGGTCGTTGGTGGCTGGGAAACGCAGGAGGCGAGTCGTGTCGTCCGCCGCTCGCAGGAACGCGGCGGTGGTGACGATGACGGTGAGGCAGGCGAGCAAACGTAGGGTATTTCGCATGGAAAGAGACAAGGAAGCCCAATGGCTACGGCCAAGGGAAAAACGGTCGCTTGCTCCGGCTGGAGGATGTTTCGCGCTTGAGGCTGCGGTCCGGGTTCCGCCCATCGGACGCGGGCAACACCACGCGCCGTCGATCCAAAGACCAAGCTCGTTGAACGGCCTAGATTTTTTTTCGGACGAAATTGCCCGTGGCGATGAAGGGCGCGATCACGGAGCGTTCACGCAACGACTGACCGCGGTCGCAGGACTACGACCTCGGCAGATGTTGGACGTACGGAGTTAAGCGCTGAAAAAATCAGACGCTCTCAAGCAACTTATAAAGCCG
>CAJAFD010000158.1 GCA_903938935.1 uncultured Opitutia bacterium | reverse complement strand
ACCGCCCACGTCTCCACCCACTTGTTAAAATAACCGACCAACGGCAGAGAAAAATTCCGGGCGCCCGCATCGCCGCCGTTACCGAGCCATAATTTTAAAATCACCATCCAAACCGCCAGCGGTGCGACCACCATCAAGCCCTGCGCAATCGCGCGCAGCCAGCCGCGTCGATCTCGCGCATTCGCCGGTGCAAACGTCGCTCCCGCGATGATATTGGTTTCCTTGCCGAGTCCCGCTAGCCCCAACACGCCAGCCGCCCACCAAGAGCGCCCGCGCTCCGCCAAAATCATGCCCACGGCAATCAACAAGAGACTGGGCCCGTCGACCAGCGATCCCCGCACGCTGAAACAAAGCCCAAAAGAAAACATAACCCCAAACCAACGGAAAAAATTCTCCCAAAGGGTTGGCGGAAACCAGTACAGCAGTAGGGCCGCGAGCAGAAACCAGCACACGATATTCTGCACCGCGTAAATGTGCAGGGCCCACGCCGGATCTCCGCCCGCGAGGCCATAAGCCGTCCAACAAAATAAAATCCGACGCGCCCGGTACGGCAGCGAATCCACGGCCGCCCCCAGCGCCCGATTGCTTAACCACGGCCGCATCGCGATCTGCGCGTAATATTGCGCATCATAACCCGTAGAGTCGGGCTCCTGGTAGTAGTTGATCGCCTTGAGAGCAGGTATGTAGCGCTCGCTCACATTTCCGCCAAACATCACTAGATAGGTGAAACCCTTGCCCGGCACATAAAATTGCGCGCAGATCCACACGAACACCGCCACGGTCGCAGCATAGGCAAACGGCAATGCCCGGGCTGAGTTGCGTTGGTTAAATGGGATCAGTCTGGCCACGAAGAGTTCAGACGCCAAAGTCTAGCCGCACTCAACGCAAGAATGGATTCACCACCAGCCGGCTCAACTGCTATACCGCTCCGCCCAATCGTCTGGTGGCGCACACTCCTTTGGATCGGCTTAGTCGTGTATGCATTTTTTTTAATTCGCCATGTCGGCGCTTTCGCCGGGGCCTCTGACTCCTCTGGTTATCTCAACAACGCCCGCCTGCTCGCCGCGGGCCAGACGGCCACCCCGCAGCGTATTCCGCCGGGACTCGATGCGGCCCAATTCGACTCGTTCACTTTCATCCCGCTTGGCTTTCGGCCGATACCGGAAGCCCTGATGGCCCCGACGTATCCGATTGGTTTACCCATGATGCTCGTCGTCGCGGCGAAAATCGTCGGCTGGGAACTCGCGCCACCGCTCGTGATGGTGGTCAGCGCGTTGCTGGCGGTCGCGCTAATGATTCCGCTCGGGCGCGCCGCGGGCTTAACGCCGGCCTGGGCTGCTGGTGGGTCGTTGCTACTCGCGACGTGTCCGCTCACGACGTTTATGTCCGTTCAGCTCATGAGCGACATTCCCGCCACGACGGTCGCGCTCGCTGCGATATGGTGTGCTTGGCACAGTCGCACGCATAAGGGTTGGGCGCTCGCAGCCGGCGCAGGTTACGCGCTCGGGGTGTTGATTCGACCGACCAACTTCATGCTCATACTGCCGATCGCCGTGTGCCTCGGGCTGGATAGGAGACGTTGGTTGTTGCTGGGACTTGGTGGATTTCCCGGCGCGCTGATTCAGTTAGTTTACAACTTCGCAGCTTACGGTAACCCGTTCGCTTCCGGTTATGGCGACGATCTTGGGTTGAAATTTTCCTTAGGGATCGTGCCAGCGACGCTCGCGCATTATGTGCGATGGCTGCCGGTATTACTCACTCCGGTCGGCATTCTCGCGGTGCTGCTTATCTGGGTCGGACGTCGAGCGCGTTTTGCGTGGGTCTTGATCGCGTGGTCGGTACCGTTTCTGGTGTTTTACGCGGGTTATTGGCATACGCATGAATGGTGGTGGTACCTGCGTTTTCTTCTGCCGGCATTTCCCGCCATCATCATCGGTGGATTATGGGTCCTACGCGAACTATGGGTTCTTCAGTTGGCCCCGCGATTGCCGAGTCGGCTTGTTGCCCGCAGTTGCGGCATGGCGGCCGTTTTGGTTGTCCTCGCTCACGCCGCATTTTGGCACCACCGACTCAACGCGCATCTCATAGGTTTTGGTGAATCCGTGTATCAGGAATCATGCACGTGGGCGCGCGAACATCTGCCAGCGGATGCGATACTCCTCACCGAACAAACCAGTGGTGCTTTGATCTATTATACCGATTTTTGCATAGTACGTTGGGATAGCTTAAATCCTGAGCGGTTTGCCCGTCTCAGTGCGCTCGCTGGAAAACGCCCACTCGTGGCCGCGCTTTTTCCGCATGAGGTCCAAACAGCTCTTACTTCGCGCCTGCCGGGACGTTGGCAAGAAATCGGTACCGTCCGTCACGTCACTTTTTGGCAATGGTCACCCGAGGGTTAAATTTCCTGATGACACGACGCTAATTCCAGCGGATTCTCTTCGGACTCGCGCAAAATATAAACGGACTCCGCGTGATTTTCCCCACGCGGTTTATTCGCCGGTTTTTCTCAGCCAGATTTGGCCACCGCCACCGCCCGCGCACAAAGGCATACGCTCACGGAGAAACGCGTTCTGCACGTTGTATATCCAACTCGTGAACATCTCCACGCGCCACGCGCGGTTATACATCAAAAACGCCCGCAACAAATATTGCTCATTCCAAGCGCGCCCTTGTTCAAACCAATCCCGCGGATAATCCAAATTACCCGTCACATCGTGGATGTGCACGAACACACCCGGCTTGAGCACCGGCAACACGTCGAAGAAAAGTCGGTTCACATCGCTGCCGAGCTTACTCACGTGCGACGAATCAATAAACAGCACGTCACCGGGCTCCAACGCGGCAAACACGCTCGTCGGCACGTCCTGCACCTTCTGCTCGATCAAGGTCACGCGCGCCTGATCGTCGGGCTTTAACAATTTCCGCAGGCGACTCATGTCCGGGTCGATAAACGTGAGCTGCATCCGCCCGGCCCAGGTAAATTCATTCAAGTCCAACATCGCCGCGGAACTGAAACCCGAGCCCACTTCGATCACCCGCCGCGCGCCCGCGTGCCGCAGCATAAGATACAACATGATCCCGTCGAAATGCCCATAGGACGGGTTATCTAAATGATAACGTCGCCCCGCTACGGGTTGATCTGGAAACGGCTGCTCGGCGTAAAACTCCGCCAGCGTTTTCAAGAGTGCGATTTGCCCTGCTTCATTCACATCGACGCCGGGGAACGGCGGACCAAAGCCACCGCGCGCAAACGCCTCCGCCACCTCGGCGCGCGAAGTCTGCGGCGAATAAAAATGCCCGGGCGGAAACACCCAGTCGCGCTCGGCCGCTTCGGCCACGAGGCGCGCGTTGGCCTTTTCCAAATCAGCTACGTCACGCCGTAGATCGGCTTTGTCGCCTTCGAGTTCGTGCACGCGAATTTCCAACCGACGCACCAGTTTGAATCTGCGCAGAAATTTATCCCAAGCCTTCATTTTGAGCCTTCAGATTTGGCGACCGGACCCGCCCGCGCAACTGCGATGTCCACATCGTACACCGCAAACGCTAGCACGCGTTCATCGCCGTTCGCGTGCTGCACGCCAGCGACATCGGACCTAAATTCAATTTCCTGCGCCGCGTTAGCCGGAATCGAAAACAAGGCCGTCTCAAACGCCTCGCGCTTCACCGCCACCGCGCCGTTCCAAAGTGCGACATCGCCCGCGCGGATCGTTACGCGCATAGGTTTCAACGCCGCCACTTCGCCGCTGAGCCGCACCGTCACGGATTCTTTCGAAGTGTTCGTCAGCCGCAACCGCCCCGGACCGCTGCTCCAACGCCACTGCCGGCGGCCATCGCCTTCCGCCCCATACCAACCGGCCCCACGCTCCCATT
>CAJAFD010000157.1 GCA_903938935.1 uncultured Opitutia bacterium | reverse complement strand
TTCCATGATCTCGCCGGGGGCTTCGCGGCAGCCGGCCAAGATGCCGCCACAGATCACGGCGTCGGCGAGCGTGAGGGCTTTAACGATGTCGCCGGATTTGGTGATGCCGCCGTCGGCGAGGAGTTTGACGCCTTTTTTCTTGGCGGCGGTGCTGGCGACGTAAAGCGCGGTGAGTTGCGGGATGCCGACGCCGGCCACGATACGCGTGGTGCAAATCGAGCCGGGGCCTTGGCCGATCTTGATGGCGTTGGCGCCGCAATCGGCGAGGAACTCGGTGCCGGCGGCGCTGGTGACGTTGCCGGCGATGATGGTGAGATCGGGGAACGCGGCGCGGACGAGTTTCACCATGTCGCCGACGCCGGCGGTGTGACCGTGCGCGGTGGAGACGGCGACAGCGTCGATGGATTCGTCGACGAGGTTGCCGACGTGAGCGAGGATTTTTTCGCGATCAAGCGAGCCATCGGGCAGACGGATCGGCGAGAGGGCGGCGCCGACTACGAGGCGGAAATGCGCGTCGCGTGCGGGCTTGCGGCGGGCTTTGGCCTCGGTGGTGATGCGCTCAACGTCGGAGGCCGTGATGAGGCCGCGCAGACGATCGTCGGGATCGACGACGAGCATTTTGTTAATACCAACGTTGGCGGTGAAGAAGCGATCGGCGGCGGAGATGGGATCTTGCGCGGCGGCGGCGGCGGTCTCGGTGATGAGGGCGGCTCGCGGCGTCATCACTTCGGAGACGCGTTTGGATTTGTAGCGTTCCTTGACGACGTTGCCGGAGAGGAGCCCGGCGAGACGGCCAGCGGCGTCGACGACGGGGAACGTGGAAAACGAGAAACGCTTGGCCTCGATCATGGCCAAGATGTCGCCGATGAGCAGATCGGGTCCGACGGAAATGGGGTCTTGAATGAGGCCGTGGATGTGGCGTTTGACGCGGGCGACTTCCTTCACCTGCTCCTTGGCCGGCATGTTGTAGTGAATGAGACCGAGGCCGCCGTTGAGCGCCATGGCGATGGCCATGCGGGACTCGGTGACGGTGTCCATGTCCGAGGAAATGATCGGAATGTGGAGTCGCAGCGATTCGGAGAGCGACGTGGCGGTGTCAGCCGACTTGGGGAGAATCTCCGAGTGGAGCGTGGCGAGCGAGACGTCGTCGAACGTGAGGGCCGTGGGCAGGTTGGCGCGGAAGAAAGCGTCAGCCGGGAGATAAAATTCAGCATCGGCCGCGGCGGCGTCGAGCGAGGAGGGCGTGGCAACCTGGGTCATGATTGCCATGAACGGAGTAGGGCGGGAGGCGACGAGCGCAAACAGAAATTCGGTTATGGGCTGAAATGCGGATGAACTGCGGCAGACGGAGCGGTGCGGGCGGAGGGCGGTGCCGCGCGAAAGGAGTTGGTGCGGAGCGTTGCGTTGGTGGGCGCGGTGAGTTTGTTGGGCGGGTAATTTATGCGACTCCGGTTTCAGTTTCGGCGGTATCGGTTGGCGTTTCGCACGGCGGTGCGGACGGCGCATGGCGTGTGGACCGAGCGCGAAGGTCTGATCGTGCGCCTCACGGATGAGGCGGGCCGAGTCGGTCTCGGCGAGGCGGCGTGTTTGCCGTGGTTTGGGACGGAGACCGTGGCCGCGGCGGAGGCCGCGGCGGGGAAACTCGGCGAATGGATCGAGTCGGAGCAGTTGGCAGACGTGCCGATGAATCTCGTGTGCTTGCGCAACGCCTTGGCCGCGGCGCAAGCGGCGTGGGCGAGCCCGATCGAAGTTCGAAACGAGGCGCGCGGCGTCGCGGCGCTGTTGCCGGCGGGACGCGCGGTGCTCGAAGCCATCAGGCCGAAGGCGGAGGCGGGGTTCCGCGTTTTTAAGTGGAAGGTCGGCGTCGGCGATCTCGCGGATGAACTCGGGCTTTTCGATGACGTGTGTGCGGCGTTGCCGAGTGGCGCGAAGCTGCGGCTCGATGCGAACGGCGCTTGGGACCGGCGCAAAGCCGAGCGTTGGTTGGAGCGTTGCGCGGAGCGGCCCGTGGAGTTTGTCGAACAACCCGTCGCGGCCGATGCGCGCGGGGCGGACGATCTGTTGCGGGGCTTGGCGGAAGATTGGCCGACGACGATTGCACTGGATGAATCGTTGGCGAGCGGCGCGGATATCGAGCGCTGGATCGGCGAAGGCTGGCGCGGCGTCTGGGTCGTGAAAACGAGTCTGTTGCGCGATGTCGCTGGTGCGTTGGTGCAATTGGAAAAAGCGCAGGCGCAGGTCGTGTTTTCTTCCGCGCTCGAGACAGCGGTGGGCGCGAAGGCGGCGCTGCAATGGGCGATGGCTTGGCCGGGCGAGCCGCGCGCCTTGGGCTTTGGCGTGTGGCCGCTCTTTCAAGATGCGCGGTGCGATGGGCCGTACGCGGCGCCGTTTATCCGGCCGGCGGATGTGGCGCGCATCGATTCGGAGGCCGTATGGAACGCGATTCATTAAAAACACTCCTGCGGTCCACCGGTGGCGCGATCGAGCGCGGGGACGTTTTTTTTCTCGGTGATCCCCGTCTCGCGCCGAACAACGACGACGCGGCCGAAAATTTACCGGTCGCAGTAGGTGATGTTGAAGCTGCTGCGGCGGAGGGTCGCGGTTGGCTGCGCGTGGCGACGGGCGGGACGAGTGGCGAACGCCGTTGGGCGCGACACGATGAACGCACGTTGACGGCGGCGGTGCGGGGATTTTGCGCGCACTTCGGGCTCACGCGCGTGAATGCCGTGGATGTGTTGCCGGCGTACCACGTGAGCGGATTGATGGCGCGGGTGCGCTGCGCGGAAACCGGGGGTCGGCACGTGGCGTGGTCGTGGAAACGACTCGAAGCGGGCGAGCGGCCGGAGCTCGATCCGTCGCAGGGCGACTGGGTGCTTTCGCTCGTGCCGACCCAGTTGCAGCGGTTGCTGGCAGCGCCGGCTGCGGTGGCGTGGCTGCGTGGATTTAAGGTGATTTTCGTCGGCGGCGGTCCGGTGTGGCCGGAGTTGGCCGCTGCAGCGGCGCGGGCGGGACTACGGCTTTCGCTGAGCTACGGGATGACGGAGACGGCGGCGATGGTGGCGGCGTTGCGGCCGGAGGAATTTTTGGCGGGCGCGCGCAGTTGTGGCAGGGTTTTACCTCATGCGACGATCACGCTGGATGCGGACGGTCGCGTAGGGATTGCCGGTGAATCGGTTTTTCTTGGCTACGGCATGAGCGAACGAACGGAGGAAATTTTTTGGACCGAAGATCTCGGGCGCTGGAACGAGCGCGGGCATTTGGAGATTTTGGGCCGGCGCGATGCAGTGATTATCACGGGCGGAAAAAAAGTGCAGCCGCAGGACGTCGAGGCGGCGTTGCGGGCGAGCGGAGAGTTTTCGGATGTCGCGGTGATCGGCGTGCCCGACGCGGAGTGGGGCGAGATCGTAGTGGCGTGTTATCCGGCGGGTGGGCGCGAGCCGGATCTGGTGCGGGCTGTGGCGGGTTTACACGGGGCGATGAAGCCGAAACGGTTTCTCGCGGTGGCGGATTGGCCTCGCGCGGCGCAGGGGAAAATAAATCGCGCGCAGCTGAAAACTTTGGCCTTAAAATAACAACTAAGACTGCGCTCAGGCGGCGCGGCGGCGGATCAGGCCAACGACGACGCCTTGGGATTCGAGGCCGCGCGTGGGGATGATGTCGGCGTAGCGGGCGTTGGCGGCGCGGAGAATGAGGCGGCCGCTTTCGCGCACGAGACGTTTGAGGGTCGTTTCGGTGTCGTCGACGAGGGCGGCGATGATGTCGCCGGGTCGAGGTTCGCGACGTTCGAGGGCGACGAGGTCGCCGTCGAGGATGTGAGCGTCGATCATGGAATCGCCGCGCACGCGGAGAAACCAAAAGTGATCGGGGCGGGCGCGACGGACGCCGAAGAGGGAAGGATCGACGGTGATGGTTTCGTCGGGCGTCTGCTCCTGCATGGCGGGCAGACCGGCGGGGATGGAGCCGTAGATGGGCGCTTCGAAGAGGTGGGTTTGGACGCCGGCGGCTTTGAGGCCCCATTTACCGTCGGCGAGTTTCTCGAGTTGGCTTTTTTTGGCGAGGGCGCGGAGGTGGCCCATGACGGTGGCTTGGCTGGCTTCGAGCTGGCGACCGATCTGGCGCGTGGAAGGGGGGACGCCGTGCGTGCGTTGGTGGGTTTTAACGAAGTCGAGAATCTGGTCTTGGCGTTCGGTAAGCATGGGACGTTCGATTGAGTGCCACTCATCTGAGTGGTATCGAGCCTAAGATCAAGCCTGGCTTTCGTCTGGCGTGCGGCGCGCGGGATCGATCAACGCGCGCGAAAAAAGTGGCGATTAACCGCCTTGAATCCAGGCGGCGAGGGCCGGTGGAAACGGGTGGCGTTCGCGCGAGGCGGAGGCGATGCAAACGTGTTCGGTGCGGAGGCGGGCGGCGAGTTTCTCGGGCGGGCCAAGGCGGAACAGTTCGTAGCGAAGCGCGAAGGAGTGGGGCGTGAGCTGGGTGGGCGAGACCGTGACGCGGAGTTTGTCGCCGCAGACGAGCGGGCGGAGGTATTCGGCTTCGCTTTTGGCGATGGGGACGACCGTGCCGGTGTCGGCAAAAAAGGTGCGGAGGTTGATGCCGGCGGCCGCGAGCGACTCCTCGTAGGCTTCGTGGGCGATGGCGAGGTAGTTCGCAAAAAAGACCACGCCGGCGGCGTCGGTGTCGGGAAAATGGATCGTGCGGGCGTAGCTAAAAGACATGGGCGGATTTTCGGTTTGGGATTTGGGAATTTCGATTTAATTGTGCGGCATGAATAAAAATGAGATCGCCGACGTGTTGCTGGAGATCGGGGTGTTGTTGGAGTTGAAGGGCGAAAATCCGTTTAAAATTCGCGCGTATCAAAGCGGAGCGCGGGCCCTCGAGGCGATCGAAGAGGCGGAGCTAGCGCGGTTAATTCATGAAGAAAAACTCGGGACGGTGAAAGGTTTCGGTGAGGCGCTCGTGCAGAAAGTGACGGAGCTGCACACGACGGGACGGTTGGAATTTTTCGAGAAGTTGAAGGCCTCGGTGGAGCCGGGTTTGGTGGAGATGTTGGAAATCCCCGGGCTCGGGCCCAAGAAGATCAAGGCGCTCCATGACAAACTCGGCATCGCCTCGATCGCGGCGTTGAGCGAGGCGTGCGGTAAAGGGCTCGTGGCGGAGCTCGATGGGTTCGGCGAAAAAACGCAGGAAAAAATCTTAGCCGGAATCAAGAACCGCGAGGCTTATGGTCGGCGCCATCTGTGGTGGGACGCACGGGCGGTGGCGGAACCGATCGTGGCGGGATTGCGGGCCTTGCCCGCGGTGAAACGAGCGGAGGCGGCGGGAAGTTTGCGCCGTGGGCTCGAAACGGTGGGCGACCTGGATTTCATCGTGGCGGCGGAGGAGGTCGCGCCCGTGGTCGAGTGGTTTACGTCGATGCCGGGCGTGAAAGAGGTGACGGCGAAGGGCGAAACGAAGGCGAGTGTACGCTTCGAGAGCGGCTTGCAGGCGGATTTGCGGATCGTGCCGGAGGATCAGTTTGTTTTCGCGCTGCATCATTTCACGGGTTCGAAGGACCACAACGTGCAACTGCGCCAACGGGCGCTGGCGCGCGGCCTGAGTCTGAGCGAGTGGGGCCTCGTGCCGGCGGAAGGCGAGGGGACCGCGAAAGCAAAAGCCGAAGATTTAAGCCTGCGCACGCGAGCGGAGACGGAAGCGGATCTTTTTGCGGCGCTCGGCTTGGAGTTTATCCCGCCGGAATTGCGCGAAGGCCTCGGTGAGATCGAGGCGGCCGAAATACGCTCTAGCATTAAGTCCAAGGCTAAGACTGAGACGTTAAAGAATTCGTCCGGGTTACCGCGATTGGTGGAGGCGAGCGATCTGCGCGGAGCCTTTCACAATCACACGACGGCTTCCGATGGGCGCGGCACACTCATAGAGATGACGGAAGCCGCGGAAGCGCTCGGCTGGGACTATCTCGGCATCGCGGATCACTCGAAATCGAGTTTTCAGGCGCGGGGGCTCACGGAGGAGCGCTTGCTCAAGCAAATCGAAGAGATCGCGGTGCTGAATCGTTCGCGGCGTTTTAAGACCCATGTGTTCTCCGGCACGGAATGTGATATTTTGCCCGATGGTAGCCTCGACTTTGAGGCGGAGATGTTGGCTCAACTCGACTACGTGGTGGTCTCGGTGCACAACGCCTTCACGCAGGACCAGGCGACGATGACCGCGCGCATCATCCGTGCGCTCGAAACACCTTACGTCACGATGCTGGGGCATTTGACGGGGCGCTTGTTGTTGCGGCGGGAAGGCTACGCGGTTGACGCGGAGAAGATCATCGATGCCGCAATTGCTCATGGGGTAGCGATCGAATTGAACGCGAGCCCCTGGCGGCTCGATCTGGATTGGCGCCTCTGGCGCAAAGCCTCCGAGCGCGGATTGCGGTGCGTGATCAACCCCGATGCCCACGACGCGGCAGGCCTTACTCATGTGCGCGCGGGGATCAACGCCGCGCGCAAAGGTTGGCTAACAAAAAATGATGTTTGGAATACGCGACCCCTGGCCGAAATCAGCGCTTGGTTGAAAACTTATCCGCGCCGAGTGCAACTCGGTGTGCCGCAAAATATGTCCTGATCTCATTGGGCCTTTTCAGAAGGCGGTATCAGGATCAAAGGGCCAAAATTCTTCTCCCTAGCTGATAACTGGGTTGATCAACTCACCGGAAAAGAGAGGCGTCGTCGAGTTCGTGAAAAACAGGGGCCAACACAAATGCTTAGTCGTGATTTGGGCCTGACGGCTCCATTAAATTCACGGCCATGTTTTTTCAATGTGACACCCAGAATAAATCTGCGAATTTTGGGACAAAGTAGGTTGACACGTAACTTTTGGTCGAGACAAGTTCGCAGCAAGTGCTTCTTAGACCCTCGCAAGATTTAGCCTGTGTTACGGTTGTTTTCGACCCATTTGAAAATGACCGCACATGGGCATGATTCCTGCAAATCTGCCCTCTTTGTTTTCTGCATCTAACCAAACTTAATCGTTTCCACTTAAGATAAACTCAACCTCACGGCGAATGAATCACGCAGTCGATTAAGACAGCATCGGACGCCAACCAAAAACATCTACATTTTTATCC